>CALVMA010000155.1 GCA_944341655.1 uncultured Clostridia bacterium
CTCGCGGATACCGTAGCACGGTTCTGCAAAAAAGGCAATAAGGTCGCAGTCGCAGGCAGCATCCAGATCCGTAACTACGAGGACAATTCGGGACAAAAACGCACTTTCGTCGATATTATTGCAGACGACGTCGAATTTTTGACTCCGAAAGGAAACAGCGCCGACGGCGACGATTTCCAGGCAGCGGCTCCCGCGCCTAAGAAAAAACCCGCCCTCGAAGCATTCGACGACGATTCCGACATTCCGTTCTGATCGCCGGAAAACAGCGTCCACCCCGGGGCAGCCCGATCCGTTCGGAACCCCGCCTTTAAAAATTTGAAAAGGAGATAATCATGGAAGAGAAAACCGTCAGAAAGCCCATGAAAAGGACTTCCCGCAGAAAGGTTTGCGCCTTCTGCCAGGAAAAGGTCGAAGTGATCGACTATAAAGACGTCAACCGCCTCAAAAAGTTCATTACCGAAGGCGGAAAAATTCTCCCCCGCCGCATGAGCGGTGTGTGCGCCATGCACCAGAGAGAGCTTTCCAACGCCATCAAAAAGGCGAGGATCGTTGCCCTCCTGCCTTTCAAGGGAGAGTAATCTTGCAGCAAAAGCCATCCGCAATGCGGATGGCTTTTTTCATGGGGTGGTGAATTAGGTGAATTGTCAAATCAAGTGCAACATTTAAGAGGATAAATATACCATCAAACGCAATACCTGAAGAAGGAAATTTTACCCTTCCGCGCACCGCATAAAAAAGGCGCGAGATCCCGCGCCTTTTTTATGCCAACCTGCCGCGGAGCGCAAAACGATTTTGCGCTCCGCGGCTTTTTGTCCGTATTACAAAAAACCGTGCAAGGCTTTACCCTTGCACCGTGAAACGGGGAGCCGTCCGCAAATTTTGCGGACGGCTCCCCGTTCGGGTTTTGAACGTAACCGATTTCGGAAAAAGCACCCTGCCCCGCTACACGATGTAAGCGGCAAGATATCCCGCGCCCAGCAGCACCGCAAGGAAAGAGAAATTCAAAAGCAGGAACTTGATCAGATAACTCTTCGTTTGGCCGGGATTGACGCGGCGGAAGGTGTTGAGGGTGATCAGGCTGGCAAGGGAGGCAATCGGCGTACCCAATCCGCCGATATTGACGGCGATCAGAAGCCGCGCGTAATCCTGCGTAAAGCGGGAAAGGAGCACGGAAGACGGGACGTTGGAAATAAACTGGCAAGACAGCGTTCCGAACGCGAGCGGATCGATTTTCATCAGCCCGCCGAGGAACTGTTCCACCGCGGGAATGCGCGCCATGTTGCCCGAAAAGACAAAGAACGCGCAAAAGGTGAGAAGCAGGCCGTAATCGACGTGCAAAATGCTTTTATAATCGAGAAAGAGCAAGCACACAAAAACCGCCAGCAGCCCCCAATAATAGGGAAACACGCGGAACACGATCAACACGGACAGGACGAACAAGGCCGCGTACACGATGCTTCGCCACAGCGGAGGAGCGTTTTTCGGTCTGGATTGCACCTGCGCGGGTTCGGGACGGACGGTAAGGCATACGCCCAGGATCAAAACGAAGGCAACCGCAAACGGGATCGACATGATGGCAAAGAACTCGCCTGTCGGAATTTCGTAAAAGGAGTAAAGGTACAAATTCTGCGGATTGCCGAAAGGCGTGAGCATTCCGCCGAGGTTGGCGGCGATGTTCTGCATGATAAAGGTAAACGCCGCAAGTTTTTTGTTTCCGCACGATTCGAGGACAAACCAGCCGAGCGGGAGGAATGTGACGAGTGCCATGTCGTTCGCCATGACCATCGATCCGAAATAGGTGACAAAAACGAGCGCCAACACGATGTTGCGCATATTTTTGAACCGCCGCACGATGATGTCGGCAAGCCAGACAAAAAAGCGTATGTTGCGCAGGGCGGCGACGACCGCCAGCGTACAAAACAGACAGGACAGCGTCCGCAGGTCAAAGTAATTGAGATATTCCCGATCGAACGGCACGAAAAAACAGGTGACCGCCGCCGCGGCGAGCGCGACGAGCAGGACAACGTTTCCGCGCAGGATATGTCCCGCCGTCCATAGAAACCGCTTTGTGCGCGAAGGCGCGCCCCTTTCCTCTTCTCTCTCCATAAAACCTTTCCTCTCCGATGACAGTATTATTATACTCTGCCCGTCGGTTTCGTCAACAAAATCGGCGGGCTTTGCGCAATTTTTCTTGAAAAATATTTGCCCGCGGCGCATGCCTGTGTTATAATACTTCCGTCATGAAAAACATCGTTCTTAAAATTCAGGAAGGCGACCTGTTCCGCTTTTTCAACGCCGAAGACCGAACGGAACTGATCATCGGAAGCAAACGCTCCGCCGATATCGTGATCCGCTCCCCTTACATTCAGCCGGAACAAGTGCGCCTTTTGTGCAAAAACGGAATATGGTATGCGGAAGACCTTTCCGCTACGGATTGCAAATGCCTTGTCCTGCTCGGGAAAAGGACGTTCAAAAAGCCCGTCCTGAAACTGGACGCTCCCCTTTCTTTTCGCCGCGCCGGCGAAAAGAAACAGGAAACATTGGCAGAAATCACGGCCGTAAAGCAGATCCGCCCGCAAAAGGGCGGCTCGGGATTCGACCTTACGAAAAAGACGATCACCTATGTCGGCAGCGGTGAAAATTGCGACATACGCGCGCAGAACCCCCTCGTTTCCGAAAAGCATTTCTTTATCGTGTTCGACGGCCAGGACTGCTTTATCGAAGACGCGCACAGCGTGCGGGGAACGTACGTCAACAACCGAAAGGTCAAGCGCAGCAAGCTCAACGATTACGACCGCATTTCCATTCCGGGCGCGGCGTATATTTTCTTCCGCAACCGCCTGCTCTATTCGACCGCGGCGGGCGGGATACGGATCGATGCCGCGGACATCTGCAAAGAAGTCACGGACCGCAATACCCGCAAAAAGATATCGCTGGTCACCCATGTTTCCTTCCGCATCGGCGCAGGCGAATTTGTCGCCGTCGTCGGCGGAAGCGGCGCAGGAAAATCCACCCTGCTCGATTGCATCAACGGCATGCGGCCGGCGACGGGCGGAAAGATCTATTACGACACCAACGATTACTACGAAAATATGAACTCCTACAAAGGAGTGATCGGCTATGTGCCGCAAAAAGACATCATGCACGACGATCTGACGGTCGGCACGGCCCTGCGCTACACCGCCAAACTCAGGACGCGCGCCGATATCTCCGAAAAAGAGCTCGATGCGCGCGTTTCGGAGGCGATCGCCGACGTCAGGCTGCAGGGCAAAGAAAAACTGCGCATTTCCGCCCTCTCCGGCGGACAGCGCAAACGCGTTTCCATCGCGATGGAGCTTTTGTCCGATCCGAAAGTCATTTTCCTCGACGAGCCCACAAGCGGACTTTCTCCCGACCTCGATCTGGAAATGATGGATCTGCTCAAAGATTTGTCCCGCAAAGGCAGGACGATCGTCGTGATCACGCACGCCATGGAAAACCTCGACAAATGCGACCGCGTCGCATTCTTGGGCAAAGGCGGAAGATTGTGCTTCTACGGCGCGGCAAAAGACGCTTTCCGCTGGTTCAACCGCCGCTCCTATTCGCGCATCTTCGCGGCACTCTCCGACGAAAACATCAGCGAACAGTTCGCCGTCAAATACAGGCAGAACGAGGATTACGCGAAATTGTACGCAGACTTTTGCGAAGAGTACGGCTCCGGCTGCATTCTTCCCCCGCAAAAACCCGCCCCCGTGCAGAAAGCATGGGAAAAACAGCCGCGCGACCTCCCCGAACAAAAATAACCCGCGCCCCCTTCGGCGCGGTCCGCACCCGTGCACTTATCTTAACCTAAGGAGAGCAGAATGAAAAAATTCAAGCGCCGCTCGGCGCGCATGAACGTCATGCATTTTCATATCCTTACCGCCAGGTATTTCAAACAGATCTTTACCAACCTCTCCACACTCCTTCCTTTGCTCCTCGAAGCGCCCGCCATGCTCCTCATCCTTATCATTTCCTGCCAGGAAGACGCCTTTACGGTCAAGGATATCACGCAGGCGAACATGATCTCCTTTATGCTCATCGTCATGTCCGCCCTCATGGGCCTGCTCAACAGCTACCGCGAGATCTGCAAGGAACGGGAGATCCTCTCGCGCGAAATCTACGGCGGACTCGATATCCCCGCCTACGTCTGCTCGAAAATTTTCGTGCTTTCGCTCATCGGGATCGTCCAATGCGCCCTCCTCTTCGGCGGCGCGCTCGCCCTGTTCGATTTCCATTTCGCACATCCCCTGCCCGATATCCTCATCTGCCTGGCCGCCATGGCGCTCACCAACATCAGCATCGCCGCGATCGGCTTGTTCATTTCCGCTTTGCTCAAAAAATCGGAAAGCGCCATTCTGCCCGTTCTCATCATAATCATCATGCAGGTCGTGTTCTGCGACAGCCTGATCGCCCTGGAAGGCGCCGCCGGATCCTTCCGCTACATCACCCCCTCCGCTTGGGGCGTCGGCATTTTCGGAAAAGTCTTAAAATTGAACGAATGGTACCCCGAATACTTCCATAAACAACTGTACGATTTCAATGTATTCATCTCTTTGGCTGTCCTCGCCGGCATCGCCTTGCTCTTCAGCACCCTCACCACAATGATCCTTCGCCGCGCTTACCGCCAAAAAGACTGAAACCCGCCATTCGGATCAAAGCCGCTCCGCTTGCCTTTTTTGAACTTTCCTTTTATCCAAAGGAGGATTTTTTTTCGTGTCAAACATTCCCAACGATCCCTATATTCTGCTCAGTTTCCTCAATATGAAACTCAGAAACAATTACCGCTCCCTCGAAGCGCTTTGCAGCGACTTAAACGTGGACGAAACGGAGATCATCACAAAAATGCGCTCCGTCGGCTACGAGTACGACCCCGAAAAAAATGCGTTTGTTTAAACCGCCGCGCACGGCGGACGGCAAACGATGCGTTTCGGTCGGCGGCGCCGCAAGGCGCGACGCCGACGGCTGTGGCGGTGTGTCGCAATAGGCGGGAGCGACGCAAGGCGCGACGCCGAAGGAGGCGCGTAACGGCGGCATTTCCGAAAAACGAGCGGTTTTTCAGCCGCAAAAAATCCCGCAGGTAGTTCCCCTGCGGGATTTTTTGCGGCCGCGATCATGCGGCAGCCCTATTTGCGCCGCGAAACATATGTGTTTCGCGGCATACGCACGTTTTCCGTTTATTTTGCCTGCGCCGCCGCGCATATGCGCGGCGGCGCAGGCAACGTTTCTTTTCCTTTACGCGTTTTCGAACTGCGAATTGTACAGATCGGAATAAAAACCGTTCTGTGCCAGCAATTCCTCGTGGTTTCCCTTTTCGATGATATCGCCGTCTTTCATGACCAGGATAAGGTCCGCATTGCGAATGGTCGACAATCTGTGCGCGATAATAAAGGAAGTCCTGCCCACCGTCAGCCGATCCATGGCCTTTTGAATGAGCTCCTCCGTGCGGGTATCGACCGAGCTCGTCGCTTCGTCCAAGATGAGCATGGGCGCGTCTTCGATCATTGCGCGCGCGATCGTGACCAGCTGTTTCTGTCCCGCCGAAAGATTTGCCTTGTCGTCCAAAACCGTATCGTATCCTTTGGGCAGCGTCATGATAAAATGGTGCAGTCCCACCGCTTTGCAGGCGCGCACGACGTCCTCATCCGAAACGTTTTCCTTGCTGTAGATCACGTTTTCGCGGATCGTCCCGTCGAACAGCCAAGTATCCTGCAACACCATACAGAACAAATCGTGCACGTTTTCCCGCGTGAGCTGATCGGTCGGGATCCCGTCGATGCGGATGCTGCCGCCGTTCAACTCATAAAAGCGCATCAAAAGGTTGACCATGGTGGTCTTCCCCGCCCCTGTCGGGCCGACGATCGCGATTTTCTGCCCCGCTTTCGCCGCCGCCGAAAAGTCGTTGATGATGATCTTGCCCGGATCGTACCCGAAATGCACGTGCTCGAACTCGACGTCGCCGCGCACCTTTTCGGGCGAAAGGACGGCGGTCTTTGCGCTCTCGTCGGAGAGTTCTTCCTCTTCGAGGAATTCAAACACGCGTTCGCTCGCCGCCGCGGCCGTCTGCATGCTGGTAAACGCCTGCGCCAACTGGGACAGCGGCGACGTGAACAGCCGCACGTACAGCGTAAAAGCTATGACCGTGCCGAACAGGATCTTGCCGTCCGCGACCAGCACCGCACCGACCACGCAAACCGCGACGTAGCCGAGGTTTCCGATAAAGTTCATGAGCGGCATCATGAGCCCCGAGAAAAACTGCGATTTCCACGCGCTCTGATACAGCTTGTAATTGATCTCGTTGAACGCCGTTTTGACGGCGCCTTCCGCGTTGTACGCCTTGACCACGTTGTGCCCTGCGTACGATTCCTCGATATGCCCGTTCAGCTCGCCGAGGAAGCGCTGCTGGCGCGCGAAATATTTTTGCGATTTGCCCATGATCAGGAACATGAACACGAACCCGATCACGCTGGCGCCGATCGCCGTGAACGCCATGATCCAGTTGGTCACGAACATCATCACGATGCTCCCCAGGAGCATCACGACCGCCGTCACCAAAGTCACCACCGACTGGTTGAGCGTCTGGCCGATCATGTCCACGTCGTTGGTCACGCGCGAGAGCACGTCGCCGATGCTGTGCGAGTCGAAATAGCGCAGCGGGATCACGTTGATCTTTTCGGAAATGGCGCTGCGCAGATTCTGCGAGTTTTTCTGCGTGACCGTCGCCATGATCAGCCCCTGGATATACGAACACAACAGCCCCGCGCCGTACAAGATCACAAGGAACATGCAAAGGTAAAACACGCGCGCTTTGTCCAGCTCAAAGACGCCGAGCTGTCCGTTCTGCAAAAAGGACTGCTGGATCGCGTCGGTAAGGTCGCTCAGGACATTAGGCCCGACGAGGTTGAGCACCACGCCCGCCACCGCGAACACGAGCGCAATGACGATCGCCGCGATGTACGGACGGATAAACGCAATGAGTTTCCCCATCGCTTTTTTGAAGTTTTTGGGTTTTTCGAAAGCACGGGGGCCGCCGGGGCCGCCCATCGGGCCGTGACGGCGGGGTGCGGTATTCTGTTCAGCCATTGTCGCTCACCTCCCCTTTCATGCCGAGTTCTTCTTCGGACAGCTGCGAATACGCGATCTCGCGGTACACTTCGCACGATTTCATCAGCTCGTCGTGCGTGCCCTGTCCGACTACTTTGCCTTCGTCCAGCACGATGATGAGATCCGCCTCGCGGATCGTGCCGATGCGCTGCGCGACGATCAGCGACGTCGCGCCGCCCGTTTCGCGCTTCAGCGCCGAACGTAGCATCTTATCCGTTTTGTAATCCAGCGCCGAAAACGAATCGTCGAAAATATAGATCTCGGGTTTGCGGCAGACGGCGCGCGCGATCGCAAGCCGCTGTTTCTGCCCGCCCGAAAAATTGGTGCCGCCCTGTGCTACGTGCGCGCCGTATTTTCCGTCCAGCTTTTCCACAAATTCCTGCCCCTGCGCAATGCGCACGGCTTCCCGAACTCCCTCTTCGGTAAATTCCAGCCCCGCCTTCTCGCCGTAGGCGACGTTGCTCTCCACCGTGCCCGAAAACAACACCGCACGCTGGGGTACATACCCGATCTTGTCGTGCAACGCGTGCAGCGTGTAGTCCCTCACGTTCACGCCGTCCACCAGGATCTCCCCTTCCGTCGCATCGTAAAAGCGCGGCACAAGGTTGATCGCCGTGGATTTTCCGCTCCCCGTCGAGCCGATGAACGCCACCGTCTGCCCCGCCTCCGCTTTAAACGAAAGATCGTGCAATACGTATTCGGACGCGTCCGGATATTTGAACGATACGTTTTTAAATTCGATCGTCCCCGCAGGCGCTCCTTCGGGCGCGACGGAAAGCGCCCCGTCCGCAATGGACGACTCCGCGTCCAGAACCTCGCCGATACGCCGCACCGATACCATCGCACGCGGCAATATGATAAAGATCATCGCAAGCATCATGAACGCCGCCACGACCTGCATCGCATACCCCGAAAACGCCGACATCTGCGCAAACATTTCGTACCGCTGCGCCCCCGTGGGCAGATCCCCGATCAGATACGCGCCCACCCAGTAGATCGCCAGCGTCAGCCCGCTCATCACCATCGTCATCACGGGAATCATGATCGCCATGGCACGCGACGTGAAAAGCTGCGTCTTCGTCAGATCGCCGTTCGCCTTTTCAAACTTCTTCTGCTGGTATTCCTCCGCATTGTACGCGCGCACCACCCGCACGCCCGTCAAATTCTCGCGCGTGACGCTGTTCAGATTGTCCGTCAGCTTTTGCACGATGCGGAACTTCGGAAATACCGCCAGGAATATGATCAGCAGCATGACCACCATCACCGCCACCGCGACCGCCGTCGAAACCGACCACTGCCAGTTGCGCGCAAGGATCTTGCATATCGCCCATACCGCCAGTATGGGCGCCTTCACGATCACTTGCAGCCCCATCGAAATGATCATCTGCACCTGCTGTATGTCGTTGGTCGTGCGCGTGATCAGCGACGCCGTCGAAAAACGGTTGATCTCCTCCATGGAAAAACTTTCCACTTTGGAAAATACCCGCGAACGCATGCGGAAAGATACCGCCGCCGCGATCCTCGCCACAAAAAATCCCACAACCACCGAACTCAACGCGCTCCCGAACGCACAGCCCAACATCAGCGCTCCGTTCTTCCAGATCTCTCCGCCCGCTCCCGCGCCGGACACCGCCAGCATCGTGATCTTCTCCATGTAGTCCGGCATCGTCAGATCCAGCCAGACCTGCAATACCACAAACCCTACACTCAGAAACGCAAAGATCCATTCCTTCCATTTCAATGTCTTCAGGATCCTGAACATATCCACCTCTTCATTGCTATCTTGCCTGTTTTCTTTCTTTCGCAAATTATAGCACGTCCGTGCCTTTCTGTCAAACATTTCACATATATTTATATTTAATATTTGTGAAAAGTATGCAAAAGAATTGACAAAACCCGAAAAAGCGTATATACTGAAAAAAACAAAGGAGGCAACGCAATGAAAGAAGAGAAAATCGAACGGTTGGCGCAACTGCTCTATTCGACGATGCCGCAGATGCGGCGCGATTTCGTGGCGCCGCCCCATCACAAGGAAGAAAAACTGCCCAGGCATGCCGTTTTCAGCCTGCTGATCCTGCAAAAGATGAAAAAAGTGAGCATGAGCGAGCTGGCGCAGAGGCTGGGCGTTTCCAACCAGCAGATGACGCGCATCGTCAAGGAGCTGGAAGAAAACAATGCGCTCGTGCGCGAAACGGACGAAAAGAACCGCAGGCAAGTGAATGTTTCCCTTTCGGCGGAAGGAAAAGCGCTTGCGGAAAGTTACGCGAAAAAAGCCATGGACGCTTTTCGGAACAAGCTGAACGTGCTGAACGAAGACGAGTTGGACGCCCTGGCCTATCATCTGGAAGAATGTATCCGTCTGACACAGAAAACGGAAACCAGACACCCGTGACCATAAAAAAGGCGGTGCGCCGTCCTGCATTTTGCAGGACGGCGCACCGCTATTTTTCGGGTTATTGCGTCCTTGTACGCGCCGATTTTTTTCTTTACGGATTCAGGACGGACAAACAAGTTTTTACCCCGATAAATCTGTCCGTGCGTGCGTTTTATTTGCCGAAATCGGGAATTTCGTCTTTGAAAAAATCCTCGTTGAGGCAGTATTCCCCGTTCTCTTTAACACCCCGCAAAGACAAGCAAAGAAAGAGCCGCCGCCAGCACACAGGCGATTATTTTTCCTCTCCCCTTATTTTTAATTTACGCAACAAAAAAACTAAAACTCAAACTTTGTATCGCGCGAGAACAACTTTAAAATGATATCCATGCAAAGGTTTTTGCCGTCCTTGTTGTTCAGCGGGGAATCGGTAAAGCAGATGTCGTAGACGGCGTCCGTGATCGGCAGTTCCACGCCGAGCTTTTCGCCCAGTTTTTTCATTGCCGCCGCCGTCATGACGCCTTCGGCAAGTTTTTCGAATTTCTGACCTTTGACCAGCATTTCCCCGTACAT
>CALVMA010000156.1 GCA_944341655.1 uncultured Clostridia bacterium
AAAAATTATTAAATTGCTATAAAAAATAACATTATTTCATAAAATATCCATAAAAAATAAGTTTAATTACAATATTTGATAAAATAAAAAAGCGGACATATCTGTAAAATATCCAGAAAGTCCTGTAAAATGAATCTTGACAATCTATATCTGTATTGTTTATACTTATTACGAAAAGTCCGAAATACAGCCGGCTGTATTTTTTGCTCCGCAAAAAATATTTCCATTCGCTGAAATGAAGACTATGGAGGAGGAAAAATGGTAAAAAAGTTATGCGCAGTGGTATTGGGGATGGCAATGGCAGTGTCCGCAGGATGTGCCGCAACTCCTGACCCGGACGACTGGGAAACTCCGGGCGGCAACGAGACTCAAACGGAGGTAAATTTGGAAAATTATAAAAAGAACCTGGCTCTGGAAGAAGATTATGTTTATATGTGGAACAGGGACGGGTTGCGCGGAGAGGAATGTGTGGTCAATTTCCAGACTCCTGCCTATGCGATGCAGGTAGACGGAAAGCTGGGTAAACTGGTCGCTTTGGGAGAGTATGAAAGTTTATCCGACAATACATATGCGGAAGCAGATTTCTCTTCTCTGACAAAGGCGGAGATGAACTTCTTTCTTACGGAAAACGGTACGGAACATGCGGGAAAGGAAGTGAGCGGTTCTCACCGTATTATCGACAGCGGCAGGGCGATGCAGAGAATGGATTATCTCAATATCCGTTACGAAGGATACGCGCTGGAAAAGCTCGGGCGGGTGGAATATGCGGCATCGCTCAACCATTTTGCAATCAATTACGAACTTCATTCGAAAACGGATACGACTGCGGGGCTGAAATTTACTCTTCGTCTGGAAGGGATGAGCGCCGCGACGCTGGAAAACGGCAGGGGCGTGCGCATGACGGATGCAAACGGGGACGGATTTGCTTTCCTTCGCCCTGCAGATGACAGTGCGGTAAGCATTACGGCAGAAGGGGATACGCTTGTCTGTTCGAAATCGCAAATAGGGGTGCCTGCCATAACCCATACGGGGTTTGGCGTGATCGTTGTTCCCGTAAAAGCGGATTCGGATAAATTGCTGGAAGATTATCTCGCGTTGGAAGCGACAACGGTGACGGCAGAACAGCTTTCTCCCGGTTCAGGCGAGTTGCCTGTATCCTTCGATACCAGGCGCGGCGTGTTCCGTGTGGATGTGTCTTCGGTCTCTGTCGGGACGCAGGCAATGGAAGCAAACCGCAAGCGTTACGAGCGGGTGCGCTTTACCGTCGAAAAGGAATCGGAAGACCTTTTGGAAATTCCGTTGGTTTTTGTCAAGAGCATGGGCGCATCGTTCAGCATTACGGGTTTGAGCCCGATGATCCGTGACGCAGAAACGCTGGAGCCGATCGGGGAGCAGGTACAGATCTCCAAAAACTGGCATACGTTCTCCGGAAATGTGGGCGATTTCAATTATATGAGCGGGGATAATCCCGGAAAACATTCGGAAGGCCCTTGGTATACCGGATATGTCACGATCCCCGTGCAGGCGAGCGAAAAATCTTTCGAATATACCTGTGCATACGGAAATTGGGGCGAAGTGTATGCGGCATCTCATGCACAGCTTTGTCTGATCGGATGGGGCGGAAACATGGTATGGGATCAGTCGGCGCTCGGTTCCTGGGGGGAAAACGTGACGTATGATCCGGACATTGTTTTAAATCGTTCGGCGATCGATGACGTGCGGCCTTTCCTGGTGACTGCTCCGCAGGGCAACAACAATCAGTACGACTGGACGGGAAATGTCGGCGGTGCGGATTTTCTCAACTATCTCGATAAAGAGGACAGCGGAGAAAGCCGTGTGATAGACAGAAAGATCACTTATATGACGCAGGCACCCAACCTTACCCAGGTCAATTACAGCGGGATAACCGACAACGGAAAGATCGCGGCAGAAGTGGAGATCAATCTCGGCAGAACGGACGATATCGTGCGCAACTACTACACGCTGCGCTATACGTTCCTGGACGATGTGGACTTCGGAAGGCTTTCGCTCTTCAAAGTTGCTGCAGACGGATATGCCGACAATCTGTATACGAAGTATGCGCTCGGTGACGATCAGGGTGCCATCGAATTTGATAAGGCCGCGGCGGGAACGGACGGATATCGCACGGAAACGCTGGATGCGGACGGTGAGAATTTCTGGTTCATGCTTTACAATTCGACGAGCGCCGACGAAAACGGAGACGTGATGCTGATCGTTCGCGACTATAAGGCGAACATCGGCGGGAAAGAATACACAAAGCCCGGTTACAGGTTATACGGTACAAGTAACGGTTCTTCGCAGGCGTCCTGCGAGATCACGGTGCCCGGCGCCGTAGGCACAAAAATTCCTGCGGGCAGCACGATCGAGATGGTCGTGGAATATGACATTCTTCCCGGAAATTCGCAGACCTATTACGGACAGAGCGATTATCTGTTGCAGACAAAAGACAGCATGGGGACGTACACGGCGGGATATCAGCAGGTGATCGGCGGTACGCTGGCGGTGCAGGCATCGGTCGGCGAAGTGCTCTCCTCTTATCCTGTACGCTTGCTTGCGGCGGAGGGAGAAGTCGCCGCGCAGTTCTCGATCAGCGGCGGGCTCGGATATGTTCCCGTTACCGTTGACGGAGTGGACGGTTACAGCGGTTATAAATTGCAGGTGAAAAACGGCGGAAACTGGCAGGACGTCGACCAGTCTGTGTCGGGCAACGATTTCTGGCAGGCATACCGCGATCCCGCAACGGGCAAGTATCAGTTGGCTTACAATGTAAAAAATACAGATGGTCTGAATTTCGGCGCTGTAAAGGAATACAGACTGATCAAGGGATAAAGGGAGTAAACGATGGAAACATTGACAGAAAAAGCGGTACAGAGCGACGCTGCGGAATTTCCCGCGGCGTTGCCCGTACAGACGAAAAAGAAAAGGAACGGAGTACAGAAATCGGAAGACAGACAGCTACTGCTTCTCTGTCTGCCTGCGCTGATCAAAGTATTTCTGTTTTCGTACCTGCCTCTGATAGGGCTGGTGATGGCATTTCAGTTTTATATTCCGCGCCGCGGTTTGTTCGGCAGTACATGGATGGGGTTTGCCAACTTTGATTATCTGCTCAAATCCTCCATTGCATCCAGACTGATCACAAATGCCATTGCCATCAACTTATTGGGGATCGTCTTCGGTACAGTATTTTCACTGCTGCTCGGTCTGTTTCTTTTTGAGATCACGAACAAATTATTTTTGAAGATATCGCAGACGGTGATTATTTTCCCGTACTTTGTTTCCTGGCCGCTTGTCGGCGTGCTGGTTTCGGCGTTTTTGGGCGAAGACACGGGGATGCTGACATCTGTACTTCATTCCATGTTCGGAGTGGATGTGGATTTTTACGCGCAGCCGAAGTATTGGTGGGGGATCATCACCATTGCCAATGTCTGGAAAACGGCAGGATTGAGTGCGGTCGTGTATTACGCGATCCTGACCGGAACGGATAAAAGCACCTACGAGGCAGCCGCGATCGACGGTGCAGGCCGATTCAAACAGATGTGGTATCTTTCGCTGCCTGCCCTCAAAATGATGATCATACTCAACATTATCATGTCGTCCGCCAATATTTTAAAAGTGGATTTCAACATGGTGTATTTCGTATCCAACAATGCGGCGGCGCTTTATCCTAAAACGGACGTCATCGAGACATATATGTTCCGAGCTCTGCGTACGGAAGGGGATTATTCCATCGGTACCGCAACGGGTCTGGTACAAGGTGTTGTGGGGTTGGTCCTCACGATCATTACCAACAAGGTGTGCCAGAAAGTTTCGCACGAGTCGTTGTACTGAGGAGGGAGGAAATGAAAAACAAGCCGAAAGCATACGAAAGTATTTATACTCCCTTCGAAAGCATTGTCCTGTTCGGTACCATCATCGTGTTCATGTTGCTGGTGCTGATCCCGTTCGTGACGCTTATTTCAGGGTCTTTGAGCAACTCGGATGCCATTACGGATTACGGCGTGCGCCTGTGGCCGCGCAAATTTACGTTGGATGCCTACCGCGTCGTGTTCATGTATCCGGAAGAGATGCTCATCTCATACGGCGTTTCCATTCTGGTAACGGTCGTCGGAACGATCATCAACGTATTGCTTTGCAGCATGGTCGCGTTTGCCCTTTCGCGCAGCTATTTCCGTTACAGAAAAGCGATCACGGTGTATCTGATGTTTACCGTGATGTTCAACGCAGGGTTTATTCCGCAGTATATACTGTACCGCAACTACCTGATGCTCTACGATACATACTGGGTGCTTATCCTTTCTCCTGCGGTCATGGTCGGGCACATCATCATGCTGCGGGCGTTCTATTCTGCACTTCCCGAAGAACTGTACGAATCGGTGCGGCTGGAAGGCGCCAATCAGTTTGTGGTGTTCAGCAAGATCGCAACGCCGCTCATCCTTCCGGGCATTGCAACCATTACTTTTTATTCGGTGCTCACTTATTGGAACGACCCTTCCACGGCGATGCTGTATACGGAGGACATCGTGCCGGTTGCGCTGTATCTTACGCGCATCACGAACTATATCGAATTTTTAAAGTATGCGCAGGAAAACGGCTTTGCAGGGTTGGATATGTCCGATTATAAGATCCCCGAAGCCACGGTGGTGTATGCCATTGCATTGGCAACAACGGCGCCTATGCTGTGCCTGTTTGCCGCTTTCCAGAGATATTTTGTGCGCGGACTTACGTCCGGCTCTGTAAAAGGCTGAATGTGCGGCGGCGGAAGGTCCGGAATTCCGTATTGCGCCATTTATAAAGTAAATGATTTCCGATACATCCGTACGGATCGGAAACAGATAATATAAGGAGGTCTTTGATGAAAAAAATCAGTTGGTTTTTCGTGGCAGTGCTTATGCTGTCCCTGGTCCTGTCAGTCTCTTCTTGCGGACAGGTGGGGGACCTGCAGGAAGTTTTTGAAGATGACGGGGAGCCCTATGAGATCGTATATTATATGGTTTATAACGATGCAAATCCCCCGCAGGACATTACAACGGTAGAAAACGCTCTCAATAAAATTCTCAAAAAAGAGATCAATTCTACCATCGATATCTATGCTTATACGTTGGCGGAGTACACATCCAAGGTCTCCGGTGCGATTGCGGCGACGGTCAAGTTCGATGTTTGTTTCACTTCACCCGAGATCAATCCCTATATTACCAATGTACAGCGCGAGGCATTTTTGCCGCTTGACTATCTGCTTCCGACCTATGCCCCCGAGACATGGGCGGGGATCGATCAGAACATGTGGGATCAGGCGCGCGTAAACGGTAAGATCTACGGATCTATCAACGAACAGATCTATCCGAGAAGTTTCGGTTTGGATTTCCGCACCTCTCTGCACATCGGTGATTATCTGAATGAATTTTATCCCGGCACCAAGACGGACAACGTTTATCAGGTTTTGGAAGAACAGGGCAAATCTGCCTTCGAGTTTGTAACAGAATATCTTACGTGGATGAAGGAAACGAATCGCGGCGCAGGAGGCAGGATCTCGGGACTGGATACAGAATCCACCTTGCAGAATCTGTACGGATTCGATAACCTCTGCACGGGAATATCCACGCCGGGCGTCGTCAACATCAACGATGATACATATACCGTCGTCAATCAGTTCGAAACGGAAGAATACGAAGAGATGATCGACCAGGTGTATGAATGGAAAGAAGCGGGCTTTTTAAAGAGCGGCTCGGCATATGACATTACGCCTGAAAGCAACTGGAAACCGGGCTATCGTCAGGATACCTGTGTAAAGCTTTCCGATCCTCATTACTTTACGAGCTATATCATCGGAACGATGAACGCCATCAGCTCCACGTCCGAAAACCCTGCGCGCGCCATGAAGTTTATTGAACTGATGCGCACCAATCCGGAAGTGCATAATCTTTTGCAGTTCGGCGTGGAAGACGTACATTATATCAAAGACCCCGAAAATTCTAACCGTATTCTGCAATATGTAGACGGATCCGGTTATAACAACGCGCAATTCGGCTGGGGCTTGGGCTCCGAATTTATCTCTCTGTTGCAGCCCAGACAGCCTGATGATGTGTGGGAACAGGTGAAACAGATCAATGCCGAGACGCCTATGACGGGTCTGATCGGATTCAACTTCGATGCAACTTCGGTAAAACAGAAGATCGCGGATTGCCGTGCCGTGACCAACGAGTATATGAGCGCGTTGGCAAGCGCTGAGTTTGTCGATAAAGACGCAAAACTGGAGGAATTCC
This sequence comes from uncultured Clostridia bacterium, assembly GCA_944341655.1. Classification (GTDB taxonomy): domain Bacteria; phylum Bacillota; class Clostridia; order Christensenellales; family Borkfalkiaceae; genus Borkfalkia. The sequence continues at coordinate 6,282 of CALVMA010000156.1, forward strand.
GTCAGCGTCTGAAAGCGGCGGGCGCGGATGAGATCATTGCGGAAAAACAACGCCAGTTGAACGAGTATCTGGCGTCGAAACAGAAATAAGGAGAGGAAAATGAAAAGAATAAAAAAACTGATCAGCTTATTTGTGCTGACGCTGGCATTTGCCGCAAGCACGGTATGCGGCCTTGTGTTTGCCTCCGCTGCGGTTTCGGATACGGAATATTTTTTGAATGGCGGATTTGAAGGGACATTTACGGGCTGGGAAGCGTCCGGCGGAACGCACGTTCTCTATAACAAG
>CALVMA010000157.1 GCA_944341655.1 uncultured Clostridia bacterium
AGCGTTCTGTTCGGCAAGGGCGGCTCCGTACCCGATGGTAACGGTTTTTTCGGGCAGAGGAGCGGGGCGGATTTTCGGCGCGGATACGCGGGCGTCGGAGGGCGGTCAAAAACCTTGTTTTTTCGGGAAAGCCCGAAAAAAGGCACAAATCGCCGCCTTTTTGCGAAAGTGATATTTTTTTGTTGACAAAAATTTCCGTGAGATGTATAATTATTCTCATGAATGAATAAATATTCTGATTTTCTGCATAAAAACGCGGGAAAGGAGGGAATATGGAAGTAATATTATACATAGGGATCCTGCTGGTATATTTTGCGGTGATGATTTTGATCGGCGTAAAGAACAGCCGCAGTTCGAAGTCGGTGCAGGGATTTGTGCTGGGCGGCAGGACGGTCGGGCCGTGGCTTACGGCGTTTGCATACGGGACGAGTTATTTTTCTGCGGTGATATTTATAGGGTATGCGGGGCAATTCGGCTGGAATTTCGGCATTGCGGCGACGTGGATCGGGATCGGGAACGCGGTGCTCGGATCGCTTCTTGCGTGGGCGGTGCTGGGCAGGCGGACGCGCGTGATGACGCAGCAGCTGGATTCGGCGACGATGCCGGATTATTTTGGCAAGCGTTTTTCGGACGGGAAGCTGAAGATCGCGGCGTCGGTGATCATATTTTTGTTTTTGATCCCGTACACGGCGTCGTTGTACAAGGGGTTAGGCAGTTTGTTTGCGATGGCGTTTGACATTCCGTACTGGGTGTGCATACTGATCATGGCTGCGGTCACGGCGGTGTACGTATTGGTCGGCGGGTACATGGCGACGGTGTGGAACGATTTTATCCAAGGGATCATCATGTTGTTCGGCATTGTGGTCATTGTGGCGGCGGTGCTGGCGAGTCAAGGCGGATTTATGCAGGCGATCGCGGATCTTTCGCAATTTTCCGCGAACGGGCAGCAGGGGGCATACACGTCGTTTTTCGGGCCGGATCTGTACGGGCTGATCATGGTGGTGATTTTGACCAGTCTGGGGACGTGGGGTTTACCGCAGATGGTTCAGAAGTTTTATGCGATCAAGAGCGAACATTCCATCAAGACGGGCATGATCGTGAGCACGGTATTTGCACTTGTCGTGGCGGGCGGATGTTATTTTCTCGGCGGGTTCGGAAGGTTATTTGTTGCGGACGCGTCGGCGGGGTTTGATACGATCATTCCGGCCATGCTCAAAGAGAGTTTGCCGGCGATCCTGATCGCGCTGGTTCTTATTTTGGTGGTTTCGGCGTCCATGAGCACGCTTTCGTCGCTGGTGATGAGTTCGAGTTCGACGATCACGCTGGATCTCATTAAGGGAGCGGGGAAGAAAGATTTGAGCCACAGATCGCAGATGATCCTGATCCGCACGTTTGTTGCGGTGTTTATTGCGATCAGTGCCGTAATAGCGATCGTCTATGACGCGTTCAAACTTTCTTTCATCGCGCAGATGATGGGCGTGAGCTGGGGCGCGCTTGCGGGATCTTTTCTTGCGCCGTACCTGTTCAGCCTGTATTGGAAAAAGACGACCAAAGCGAGTTGCTGGGTATGTTTTGCCTTCGGTGTGGCGACGAGTCTTGCCGCGCTGGTGATTTCCCTTTCGGCGGGAAGTTTGCCGCAGTCGTTTATCGATTCGTTTGTCTATAAATATATTTTCGGATCCTCCATTTACGTGGGGACGTGGACGATGCTGATCGGATTTTTGATCGTGCCCGTCGTTTCGTTGTTTACGAAAAAGCCGGAGGAAAAGAGACTGCAGGAGTTGTTCCGTCCCTTTACGCAGCTCAACGACGCGGTGGAAACGGCGGTGGAGGGCTACCTTACAAAGCCGCACGAATCGACGGCGCAGCGCCCTGAAAACAGTGAGGATCTGCAATAAACGGATAAAAAGGTTGCGTACTCGTCTGTCTGAAAGAGCGCGCCGCTCTTTCAGGTTAATACGGCGTTTGGAAAGAACGGCCGCGAAAAGCTCGATGCTTTTCGCGGCCGCTTTGTCGGATATAAGAAGAAAGCCGCCCGCAAATTGCGGGCGGCTTTCTTCGCCTTCGGCCGTATGCGGGAGCCCGCATCGTCAGGCATTTGCCCGTCAGACTGTTTTCGGCGGTAAACCCGATCGCATGGCTCTGCCTGTGGGCGATTGTCGGCAAAAAAAGGAAGTGCGTGCGGAAAAGGGTATTGTCATATTTTTTTATGATTTTCTTGACAAAGCGTGACAAAACATATATAATGACAGTGTCACAGAAAAACATGACAATTAAGAGAGATTAACATGAGTGTGAAAGAACATAAACTGAACAAAAAGAGGATTCTGATCATAGCCGTAGCGGTGATGCTGCTGGTATCGGCGGTGTTTGCGGCGTTTCATTTGTTTGGCAGCAAAGTGAAGAGTTCGGGGGCGCCGTTGCCGCAGGGGTACAGCATCAGTTTGGAACCGCCTGCGGACGGAAGCGATCCGGGGGATTATACCGCGTTGCAGAACATCGGGTATATAGTGGGCAGGCTGGCGCGGCGTGAGTATTATCATTCGGAGAGCGTATCGACGGCGGACGCGGCGGCGCTGGGCGGCATGGTGAACGTCAGGCAGAACGTTGTGGGGAGCAAGGATTACAAAGACGGCATACTGATCGTGTGTGCGGTGAGCACGAGTGAGAGTTCGTTTGCGCCGTCCAAGGCGATCCAGCGTTTTTACGGAAAGGACACGGCGATTGTGCGGACTGCGGCGTCGGACAAAAAGAGCGACTGGAACGGTATCGACACGCAATGGTCGGAGGGGGAGCCTTCCGAGATTTTAGACAAAGATCAGCATACCAGCCGATACGGGTTGTGGGCGACGGAATTTTCCGACTACGTAGTGAATGCGGACACCCTTTTGTCGGAGGATGCGGTGCCTGTCCTGGAGGGGGACGAATACATTTTAACCGTTTCGCTTTCGGTATCGGAAGATGCGGCGACGGGGAAAAAGGATTCCACGGAATACTATAAGCGTCAGATGCGCACGATGGGTGATCTGGACGATTATCCGTCGTTCAAGTCGGCGGAGCTGACTTTTCATTTTACGAAAGACTGGACGCTGAACAAGCTGGAAACGCACGAGATCTATTCGTCGAAGAAAGGTTTTACGGCGGAATGCGACGGGAAAAACGTAGTGACGTTTTCGTATGACGAGGCGTCGGTGGACGTTTCCGATTACGACAGTTATTTTTGCAGGTATGCGGATGCGGCGGCGACGGGGCCCGAGCAGGAAGAACTTTCCGCGTTTGACTATCTTACGCAGGCGTTTGCGCCCGTTCTGACGAATGAAAGCACGGCGTTTGCGATATCCGGCAAGCTGGCGGGGCAAGAGGTTGCGGGAGCGGCGCTTGTGCGGATGAACGGAGCTTCTCTGGAAGGATTGCAGGTTCGTCTCGGCGGGCTGGAAGTCTTTTACGGGGGAGACGCGGTTGCCTTAAAGTACAAAGATTTCTTCGGGAAGATGGCGTTGTCCGATCTTTTGCCGCTGTTCGGTTCGGGGATGTCCGTGGAGCTTCCTGATATGAGCGCGCTGGAAAGCGCGGTTGGGGAAGGAACGTTTGTGCGGACGGAGACGGGGGCGACTCTTTCGTTCGCGATCGCGCTGGGGACGGAAAGCATTCCTCTGACGTTTGAATTTTCGCAGGACGGGGAAGAGATCGCCTGGGAGCGCATCGGCGCGAAGGCGGATCTTTTCGGGATCGAGGCGGAACTTTCCGTCACGCCGTCGCAAGAGGTGCAGGATTTTACTTCTCCCGATCTTGCGGAGGCGACCGACCTTAAGCCGCTCGTGCAGGCGGCCGCATCTTTGGTGCAGGGAAAGAGTTTTGAAGTCGGCATAAATTATGTAGGCGGACAGTTCGGATTGCGGGGCAGCCTGCTGGCAGACCTTTCGGAGGGTGTTGCGTTGCAGGCGGATCTGACGCTTGCGGCAGGCGGGAAGGAATTTCCCGTGGCGTTAAAACTGATCGGAGAAGACGTTTGGATAGGCGTTGCGGGGATCAGGGTGAGCTCGTCGCTTTCGGAGCTGGAAAGCTGCCTGAAAAAATATGCGGAGTATCTGCCGCAGGCAGAGCTGCCCGCGTTGGATTTCGGGGCGGCGGATATCGTGGCGGCGGTGTTGTCTTTGGATTTTGACGGCATCGTGAAGCAGCTGGCGCTGAACGAGAGCGGGCTGACGCTGAAAGTGGACGGGGACGCGCTGCTTGCGGGGCTGAAAGGGCTGATCGGCGGCACCGACCTGAAGGTCGGGGAGCTGAGCGCGGCGTTCGATGCGGCGTCGGGACAGTTTGCGGTGAACGTTCTGGGCGCAGAGATCACGCTGTGCGCGGGCGAGCAGAGGATAGAGGCGCCGACGGATGCTTCGGGATATGTGCCCTTGTCGAAATTTTTGGAAATTGCGGACGCGGCGCTGGCAATGGCAAACGCCAAGGACATCGCGTTCACGTTTGCGGGGAATGCGCAGGTATCGGACGTACAGATGCCTTTGGAACTTTCGGGCAGGGTGACGTTTGCGGACGGGCTGCAGATCCTGTTGGATTTTGTGATCGACGACGCACACAACGTGCGCGTGTATTATTGCGACGGCAATTTGCAATTCGGGTATAACGGCTATAAAATGAATGTGGCCGAGAACGAACTGAAAACGGTTGCGGACTCGTTTTCCTCGCTGTTTGCGTCGCAAAAGGCGGGCACGTCGCAATTTGCGGCGCCGCTCATGCTGTTCGGTGCGGACGGGATAGATCTTGCGTCCCTGATCGGGAGCATTCAAATGGCCGTGAGCGAGGATGCCCTGCAGATAAGTTTGGATCTTTCGAAAGTTTTGAGCGGCGGCGCCGCGGAAGGATTGCAGATCGCGGCGGAAAAAGGAACACTGTGTTTGCGTGCGGAATCGGTATCGGCGTTCGGGCTGACGGTCAAAGGAATGCAGGTAACGGCGCAGGCGGGAGAAGGTGCGTTGGACGGCAGTGTGGCGGGCAAGGAATGCTCGAACGTGTTCGAGTTTTTGCTGAACGCGTACACGCAGATCGCGCAGACGGACGACCTTTCTCTTTCGGTGGAGTACGATGCGGCGGATCTGTACGCGCTTGTGGAAGGGCGGGTGAGCCTGGGCAGGGAAGAGAGCACCGCGCAAGTGACGCTGAGCCTGCAATTCGATGCGACTCTTCTGGAAGGCGGAAAGGCGGCTCCGACGGGCAGCCATTACATTCGTCTGACGATTTTGGACGACTGGCTGTACGCGGGATATTCGACGGTCGGATTCGAGGGCGGCAATCCCTTGAAGGTCAAGATGCCCGTTTCGGCTCTGTTTGAAGCGGGAAATACCGTGCTTCCGTTGTTGGCGCCTTTATTGGGGATCGGCGAAGATGTCTATTATTTTGAATTTGTGAACAGGATTTTGGGCGGCGCTTACGAGAACATCAACAGCGGGATATTCGGCGTGATGGACACGCAGGAATGGTGTGACCTTATCCTGAACATCATAGACGAATACACGGCGGAAGACGTTGCCGCGAAAGCGGCGGAGAGCGCGGCGCAGGTTACGGCGGATCTCGATTCTCTGCGCATAGAGATCGCGTCGGACGGATTGAAAGTCACTGCGGCGGCGCTTTACGGCGGTGCGGAGATTGCCGTACCCGCGGATGCGGACGGGTACATCGACGTATCGACGATCGCGCAGTTGTTGCAGGATCTGAAATATTCGTATCGTTATGCGGATACGGGCGGATATCGGCTGAGCGGGACGGTGGAGCTGAAACTGCACGTGTTGGGCATGGATCTTTTAACGTTGCCGATATCTTTGGATATCCGCGTCGGGTTTGAGGACGGGGCGGTCATCAGCGAACGGGCGCCGTACGTATATATAAAGACGTTTGTTCCGAAAAAGTCGCTGGTGCTGAACATTACGCGTGCGGACACGATGACGGAGATCGTGATTCGCGGCGGAAAAGTGTATATGCTGCGCAGTATCGGGGAAAACGCAGACTCTTCCATGGCGGTGCGCAGGGAATTTGTTGAGATAAAGAAAGAGTATCATTTCCCGCAGTTTCATGTAAATGCCAACCAATATTATTACGATGTTACGACGCGGTATTATTATACGACGGCAAGTTCCGATTATCGCGTGATGACGCTTGCAGATTTTGCGGGCGGCGGAACGGAAGGGATCTTACAGCAGGTTTATTATATTTTCAATCTGCACAGCGACGTTACGGACATTATCGACGGGCAGATGGAGGATAACGAGGCGCAAGACTCGGAGACAGTCCTGTACGATGCGGGTGATATGGTCAATTCCTATTCGGCGGTGAGAGCGGGGGATACGCGTACGGGATACAGCCTGGAGCTGAACCTTGCGGCGATCACGGGCGATGCGGATACGTTTGACATCGTTTCGTTGAACATCGGAAGAAGTTTTTCGCAAACTTCGGGCGGAGTGGATTATTATGACCTGACGTCGCTGGAAGCGAATATGAGCATGTTGGACGATCTGATCGAAGTCAAGGTAAAGTTCCGTCATGAAAAGCCGGGAAGCGGGTCGGAAGCGGATGAATTGAGCAGGCAGGTCATCGATCTGTTGTCCGCACAGGGAGAAGCGGCCGCGGGCGGCATGCAAAGCGGCAGCCTGCCGATCCAAAAGCAATGGTATGTTGACAGGGAGGAAACGGAAAGGCTCTGTGAAAAATGCAATTCGGCTGAAGTCAAACGCTGGGGCACCAATAATTGGGAATGGAGCGAAGCGGTCGGCGACTGGGTACAGATCGGGTAGAAGAAAATGATTTTGAATATTTTTTGCGGCGGGAAAACCCGCGGCAAAAAATATATGTCGGAAACGCTTTACAATTTTGAAAATTTATGTTAGAATTAAATTCAATAAAGAAAATTTGCAAACGCGCGGAAGCGGAACAGTAATTTGTGCATGGGGAACAGAGAACCGGCGGCTGGTGTGAGCCGGGCGAAGTGTGCAGACGAACTCGCCGCGGAGCGGCCTGCCCGAAAGGGGAACCGAGTAGAAGCAGGACGGGGGCTTACCGTTACAAGGGCGGAATATGCGCCGAAAGGCAAGTATTTTTGAGTGCGCGCAAAATTGCGCGAAGAAAAGTGGTACCGCGAAACCCGTTTTCGTCTTTTCAAAAAAGGCGAAAACGGGTATTTTTTATAAAAAGGCTTTGCAGGAAAGGCGTGCCGAAGGCTTGGAGAAAAAAGTGTTTGAAGGGGCGGGCGCCATTTTGCGAAAAAGCAAACGACGAAAAAAAATAAAAGGAGAATTGTCATGAAAAACTTTGAAAAATACACGAAGCAATATTTTTTGCCTCCCGTGAAGTGCATGGATTGGGCGGAAAAGGATGCGGTGGAACATGCGCCCGTCTGGTGCAGCGTCGACTTGCGCGACGGGAACCAGGCATTGATCGAACCGATGACGTTGGAACAGAAAGTCGAGTTTTTCAAACTTCTCGTAAAGATCGGTTTCAAGGAGATCGAAGTGGGTTTTCCCGCGGCGAGCGAAACCGAATATACTTTTTTGCGCACGCTCATCGATAACGGCCTGATCCCCGACGACGTGACGGTGCAGGTGCTGACGCAGGCGCGCGAGCACATTATCCGTAAAACGTTCGACGCGATCAAAGGCGCGAAAAACGTGATCGTACACGTTTACAATTCCACGTCGGTAGCACAGCGCGAGCAGGTTTTCAAAAAAGACAAGGCGCAGATTTTGAAAATAGCGGTCGACGGAGCAAAACTGCTCAAAGAACTGACGGAGGAAGCGGGCGCGCGTTATCGTTTTGAATACAGTCCGGAATCTTTTACGGGCACGGAACCGGAGTATGCGTTGGAGGTGTGCAACGCGGTGCTGGACGTATGGCAGCCCACGTCCGACCGTAAAGCGGTCATCAACATTCCCGCGACGGTGGAGAATGCGATGCCGCACGTGTTTGCGCAGCAGGTGGAATATATTTCCAAGAATCTCAGGTACCGTGAAAACGTGATGCTCAGCCTGCACCCGCACAATGACCGCGGTTGCGCGGTCGCGGCGTCCGAAGCGGGCTTGCTCGCGGGTGCGGACAGGGTGGAAGGAACGCTGTTCGGCAACGGGGAGCGCACGGGCAATGCGGACATCGTTTCCATTGCGATGAACATGTATTCGCAGGGAGTGGATCCGGAGCTGGATTTTTCGTTCATGCCTGAAATTTGCGAAAAGTACACCGAATACACGCAGATGGGGATCTCGCCCCGTCAGCCGTATGCGGGGTCGTTGGTTTTTGCCGCGTTTTCGGGATCGCATCAGGATGCGATCGCGAAAGGGATGCAGTGGAGAAAAGCGCATGCTCTCCCGCATTGGAACGTGCCGTATCTTCCCATCGATCCGCAGGATGTGGGCAGGGAGTATCAGACGGACGTCATCCGCATCAACAGCCAGTCGGGCGAAGGCGGCGTCGGCTATATTTTGCAGGAAAATTACGGTCTGAACCTGCCTGAAAAATTCAAAGAGGCGACGGGTTATGCGGCGAAGGATGTTTCGGACAAGACGCACAAAGAGCTCAAACCCGCGCAGGTATATCAGGTATTTTTGGATAAGTTTATGAACAACCGTCCGGCGTTTTCCATATCGGAATGTCATTTCCGTCAGATACCGGAGGGGATCACGGCTACGGTCACGGTCGAGCGGAAAGGCAAGAGGGAAGAGACGGTAGCGGACGGAAACGGCCGTTTGGACGCGGTGACAAACGCTCTGAAAAAATATTTCGGGGTAGAATTTACTCTGACCACATACGAGCAGCACGCAATGAGCGAAAAATCCGATTCCAAAGCTCTTTCTTTTGTCGGTTTGGAAAAAGACGGCAAATCCTATTGGGGTGCCGGAGTGGATGAAGACATCATTCAATCCTCCATCAATGCTCTCGTTTCCGCGCTGAACAACTATCTTTTCTGAAATTCGGGTTGTACGGGACTGGGAAATGCCGTAAGGTACGGTTAAAAAATACGGATAAGAGGGAGCTATGGGTAAAGTATATGTGCTTGGCAGTATAAATTGCGATCTTGTGATCGGGTCATCAAGATTGCCGCAAGCGGGGAAACGCTTTCCGGCCATGATTTTTTTATGAATCCGGGAGGGAAAGGAGCCAACCAAGCCGTAGCGAGAAGTAAGATGGGAGCAAAGACTTACATGATCGGGGCGGTAGGCTGCGACGTATTCGGGCAGGCGTATTATAAATCCTCGGAAAAGTACGGTTGTTCGGCGCAGTTCGTCAAAAAAATGGCGAGCTAGCCGACGGGCATTGCGAGCATCTGGGTGATCGAGCAAGACAACCGTATCCTTAAGGGTACGAAGCGGAATTTGATTTCGGAGGATATGAGGTCTGCTTGAGGCAAGATGCGAATAAAAAATACTGTACAAGATTTTTGTTGTCATGAAGAGGTAAAAGACAGAGAGCCTGTTTCGGAAAGATTGCTTTAGATTAAAATTTGAAGGAACAAACAGTTTTTTAGATAATAAGCCGACCGTCGGAAAGATTCTACTCTTTCCGACGGTCGGCTTATAAATTGCATAAATTATCAGAAATCGAATCGATGTTAAAATTCCCCCCGGGACAATAGGGAATAAATCACTTTGAGAGGTGTTGTTGGTTTCTGCAAACGGTATGAAATCGTAGCGGGAAAGTTCGGTTTTTCGGAAGGAAGATTGTGAAAGAAAAATTTAAAAGATATTGACATACGGAAAGAGGAATGATATAATGAAATAAATTTTTAAAGTGAGTTTAAAATATCAAAAAGCCAAGTGCGGAACAATATATTATGGAGTGAATGGGAAATGGCGGATTTTAAGGAATTGCTGACTGTTCTGGAGAGGGGAATACCATCGCGGCCGGTTTTGTTTGAATTTTATTTGAATGAGAGGTTGTATCGGCGGGCTTGCGGCAATAGATATGATATCAGCGAGCCTTATGCTGCGATGCGGACTATGGTACGGTCTTTTGAGTATTACGGATACGATTATGCAACGGTTCGTGGCAGTGAATATTGGTTTGAAACCGGAGAGGTGCAAGATAAAGCGACGATATCTTTAAATGCGGGGCATTGTATAACGGATCGCGAGAGTTTTGATGAATATGCATGGATGGATCCTGCGAGGTGTGATTATTCTGCATTGGACAGAATACGGGATGATCTGCCGCAAGGGATGAAGACGATAGTAATGGGACCGGGGGGCGTACTGGAAAACTGTATAGGGTTGGTTGGTTTTGATAATTTGTGTATGATGCTTTATGATGACCGTGAGTTAGTAGGGGATATTTTTGATAAGATAGGGAGCGGGCTTGTCGAATATTATCGTCGCAGTGCGGCGTATGAGAGTGTAGGGGCGTTGATCAGCAATGATGATTGGGGATTTAATTCGCAGACGATGATTTCACCGGACGATCTGCGTAAGTTTGTGTTTCCATGGCATAAGCGCATAGTGGAAACGATTCATGCGGCGGGTAAACCGGCGATTCTTCATTCCTGCGGAAATTATTCGATGATATTGGAAGATTTGTTATCTTTGGGATACGATGCGCGTCATAGCTACGAAGATAAGATTATTCCCGTTGAAGAGGCGTATGAGCAACTTTGTGGAAAAATGGCTGTACTGGGTGGGATTGATGTGAATTTTTTAATCCAGTCTTCGGAAGAAAAAATAACGCAGCGTTGTCAAAAGATATTGGATCAGACTGCACAAAGGGGCGGATATGCGCTCGGAAGCGGGAACAGCATACCAGCATATGTACCGGATGAAAAATATTTTGCAATGTTGCGTGCGGTAGGCAAAGGGAAGTGGTAAAAGGTAAGGGGTAGGAGAAAAGAAGTGAAAGAGATATTTTCCAAAAGCCGATGGATATGGCTGTCGGAGAGTAAGGTCAATCAATATGCAGATTTTTTTACGGAATTTTTCTGTATGAGCGACCGAGTTATATTGCGTATTAGTGCCGACACAAATTATGCGTTGTATATAAACGGTCGGTTTATTTATTCGGGACAATATCCAGATTATCCGAACTATAAAATATACGATGAAATTCCGATCGGAGAGTACTGTTGTATCGGGAAAAATATTTTGGCAATATTGGGATGGAGTGCGGGGGAAGACTCCAGCACATATAGGAAAGAGCAAGCGGGTGTTTTATTTGAGATCGTATGCGGTGAAACTATTTTGGCATACAGCGGAGAGCATATTTTTGTGCGTGAAGATCGTTGTTACAGGAGTGGAGACGTGGAAAAGATCAGCCCGCAGATCGGTTTTTCTTTTTTGTACGATGCTACACGCGAAGATCACTGGATAAACGGCGGGGGTGAAGGATTTTCGTACAGTTTGGTTGTACAGAAGAATTGTAAAATGTATCCTCGGCCGGACGCTCGACTACAATACAAGAAAGATTATCGGGCAGTATTGCATTCGCAAGGGGAAGTCTTGTATAAAGGAAAAGCGGAAACGGCGGCGCAAACTGTCTCGGAAGTTTTTTTGAGGTATAAAGCGCTTGATAAAATGGGAAACGCGTTTGAAGAAAATCCTTTGTTGCCTTTCGAAGGAGGCTGGCGTTTAAAGAGTACATCGGACGGGCTTTATGCTGTTGCGGATATGGGGGAAGAAGTTTCAGGATATGTATGTCTGGATATTGAGGTGGCGGATGACACTGAGATAATCGTTGCTTTTGGGGAGCATTTGCTTGATTCGCGCGTCCGATCGTATATTGATGGCAGAAATTTTGCTTTTACTTATCGGGCATGTAAAGGCCGCAATGTCTGGTGCGGAAATCTTCGTCGTCTGGGGCTTCGATATATACAGATCTATTGTGAATGTAAAGAAGTAGTGTTGTATGATTGTCGTGTGTTGCGAACGGAAAGGGAGGTGCGGCAGCAATCTGTCGATATTCGTGACGGTCTTTTTAGATGTATTTTCGAAAACGGTGTACGTACTTTAAAAAATTGTATGCATGAGCATTATGAAGATTGCCCGTGGAGAGAGCAATCTCTCTATGGCATGGACAGTCGAAATCAGATGTTGTTCGGGTACTATGTATTTCATAATGACGGATATGCGCAGTCCAATCTGCGTTTAATGGCGGAAGGATTGCGGGATGACGGTTTGCTTGATTTATGCTTTCCGGCACGGATAGGGGTAACGATTCCTTCTTTTAGCCTGTATTATGTTTTTGCGCTGGCGGAAAATTACCGGCATACGGGAAACAGCGGATTTGCCGAAAAAATTTTTCCGGTAGCGCAAAAAATCATGGAAAGTTTTGAAAGACGTCGGGATCAATTGGGTTTGATTCCTGTTTTTTCGGAAACGGGATACTGGAATTTTTACGAATGGAAAGAAGGATTGGACGGCGGATTGATTTTTCGGGACAAAGAATTGCCTTTGCGTTATGACTGTTGTTTGAATTTGCTTTATTTATATGCGATTCAGCAGATGTCCTGGCTTTGCAATTCGTTGGGAAAACAAGATATATACGGCGGGAAGGCGGCGGAACTGAAAAGTGCGGTAATAAAAACATTTTATGACAGCGGCAGGCAAGCCTTTGCGGCGGAGAATGAAAGAGGGATAAAGCGCATATATGCGCAACTGCCGCAGGCGTTGGCACTGATGACAGAATGTTTTTCTGAAGCGGAGCAATCATTGATTTTGTGTCTTACGGAGAGGCGAGATCTTATAACGCTTAGCCTCAGTAATAAAGTTTGGGCATATGATGCGCTTTTGCAAAAGGATCGGAGAAAACACTTGGGATTTGTGTTGGAAGATATGAAAAGGATATTCGGAGCTATGGTATTGTGCGGAGATACTACGTTGTATGAAACGGAGAGCGGGCCCAATGATTTTTATAGGGCAGGAAGTCTTTGTCACGGGTGGTCTGCGGTTCCCTGTTATATTTTAAAACGCTATGCAGAGGGGGTAATCTGAAGTGGAACAGTTCGGTTTTGCCCGAATATTTCAGGATGGTATTCTATTGCAGCGGGACGCTGAAGTTAAAATATGGGGTAAGGGAGCGAAAGGGCCGGTGACCGTCAAATTGATCGGAAAACTGAGGCGGGAAGCTTTTTGTGAGGGAGATAAAGACGGATATTTTTGTGCGAAGTTTGATGCGTTCCCGGGGGGTGAAGATATTTACAGGCTATATGCGGAGTGCGCTTCGGGAACAGCAGAAGTTTTGAATGTTAGGTTTGGTGATGTACTGTTATTGGCGGGGCAGTCTAATCTATCCTATTGTCTGTCCGCCGTGGAGGGCAGGGAGGAATTTAAAGAACGGGCGCGTCGTTGTCGTATCGTCGGATTGCATTTGGAAGAAGACGCGATCGAGCTTTCGGCAATTACACGCCCGGCCGTACCGCAAAACGAAATAAAGAAAGAATATGAATATGTCGCGCAAGATTCGGAACGTATCCTGTCATGTTCTGCGATCGGTGTGATGAGTGCGGTTTTACTGTATGAGCGTACAGGAATACCGGTCGGATTTGTAGATACTTCGATGGGCGGATTGTCGGTGGAAAGCTATCTTCCGCGTGCCATAGTGGAAAGTGAGAGCGAATTAAAAGATTTTTTGATACGTTCCGGCAGATATGTTGCCGAAGAAAAGTACAATCAGTCGGGTGAGCGAAATTTTACGCAACTGAGCGGGGTTTACAACGAAAAGATCGCGCCGCTGTACGGTTTAAAATTTCGAGCGATCGTGTGGTATTTGGGAGAAAGTTCGGCTTTTGATTATGAGCATGCACGATATTTTAAAAAAGAACTCAGGTTGATTGTGGAGCATTATCGAGGGTTGTTTGGGAATATTCCGTTTTTGGCGATTCAGATCGCGCCGGAGTATTATCCTTACGGAGATAGATATGGATATCTATATGTCAATGAAAGTATCGGTGAATTGCAGGGTGAGCTGAATGATTATTATGCGATACCGACGTATTGTATAGAACCGCGTTGGTTGATGGAAGACGGAGATATGTATTATCATCCCATTCATACAGTCAATAAAAAGCCGGTTGCGGAAGCTGTTGCCCATGTTCTATGCGACAAAACTAAGTTCCCGTCTGTGGTTTCTTTTTGGATAGAAGGCGGCTGCATATATTGCCGCATTGCCGATGCGGGGGAAGGTCTGGATTCGAGGAGAGAGATGTGTGGGTTTACCATAAGCGGCGAAGACGGCAAATATTTTCCAGCCGATGCGCAGTTAGTGGATAAAGACGTGATCCGCTTATCATCCCCGCATGTAAAAAAACCATGCGATATGACATATGCTTTCTCGCAAGAGCAAAGTGCATGCAATTTGCGGTTAAAGAGCGGGGAGGCATTGTTGCCATATCGGAGCGAAAAGGGAAGTGTTCATAAAGGATATTATTTTTTTCCGCCTTATTGGGATGTACGGAAAAGATATGTCAGAGAGAATTGCTTTGGTTATAACGTAGGAACCTGCCGCATATATCCCAGCTGGGTTGGAGGGAAAATATACGGAGCGCCTTGCCGCATAACGCACAGCCGAAACGGATTAAAAGTCAGGGCGGTTCCGAAAAACAGGGATTATTTCTTTTTCGGTATTTCCCCCAATATTTGTTTGTCGGGGCAGAGCAATCATCTTGCAGATTATGGATATTTGTTGTTGGAAATGACTGCCGACACCGCGGGAGTACAATTTTTTGGAATAGCTGTGCGAAGATCCGGAGGCGAAGTGTTTCGATTTGCTCCTTTAAATGGAGGGGAAATGGCTGATTATGTACCGGTGGCGGAAGAAAAAAGAAAGTATTGTGTGGAGTTGAAGCGGGTATTCGGAGAAGATATGTCTGTATTGCCGAGTCTTGCTCAGGAACGGGAAGAATATGTTGAAGCTGAATTTCTTTTTCGAAGTAAAAATCCGTGTTCGGTTGAGGTTTGTAAGATTGAATTTGCCGATGAACCGTTGCCAGTGAATTACGGTACGGCAGAATCGGGAGAAAAGCGTTTTGATACGCAGCTTCCCGAAAATTAAAAGACGTGAGGTTATTATGGATTATTATCAAATTTCAATTAGTTCGTCGGCAGGCTTGCAAAAAGCTGAAGAAGAATTGCAATGCTATTTGAAGGCTATAGGCAATGTCTCTGAGGTCGGGACAAAAGAGGGGAATTTTTTTGTTCGGTTGCAAACGAAAGATATGCCTGAAGGAAAGTTCTGTGCTGTTTCGGACGGGCGGTGCTTGGAAATTTCGGGAAAGGGTTTAAGCGAAGTTTTGTGCGGTATATATACCGCGCTGGAAGAATATGGAGTGCGGTTCGGCATATCGGGTGAAGAAATTTGCGGAGAAGCGGATTTTTCCCGCGTGTTCCGCAAAGAAGTAACGCCTGCGGTTTTGTATCGCGGAATCCGACAGCATTTGAATTTCCCTATGGATATCAGCGCATATTCATTGAACGAAGCAAAGCGTTATGTGCGAAATTTGGCGCGTCTTCGCTATAACAGCATTACGTTTCACAGTTATCCGGGGCAATTTTATGTCGGCACGTATTCGGGCAAAAAAAGCTTGGCGGGGAAATTCTTCTACGGGGAAGTGCAGCCTGTTTCCAATATTGCTTATTTAAAGAATCATGTGAATAACCTTCATTATTTTTGCATTGAAGAAGCGGAAACGTATTTCAATGACGAAGAAAAGATTTCCGATTATGCGGCGTTTTGGTTGCGTTCGGTAATGGAAGAGTGTAAAGCGTACGGCATACGGATCGTATTTTCTTTTGAGGTTCGGGATGCGGACGCCCAAGAGATTGATGATATGATCGCTTGGATACGTCGAACTTATCCGCAGGTAGACATCATTGAACTGGCGACGCAGGAATGCGGGTGCGGTTGGGATTTGTCCGCATGTATGGAAGAAACGTTGTTAAGCAAAACGATAGAAGAATTGTATGGAAAAGATATTGTTGCAAAAAACAAGGCGTGGATCGACGGCAAAGATTGTCAGATGCCTTTGACTTTGCGTGAGATGAAAAAGTGCATGGATGCGGCGCGGCGTAATACCGGCTGTCGTGTCCTGGTATATGCAACCAGTATAAATACGCTTCGGCTGTGTCGTAATATTTTAAAGGAGTTTTCTGTTCCGCATACTTTCTTGTGTGCGCATGGGGCTAAATACGTAAAACAAAATTTGGCTGAGATGCTCGGAGAGCAAGAAGTACTTCCGGGGATTTACAGCTGGATCGAATTTGACGGCAATATGTACCAGCCGCAGGATCAAAACGGTCATAATTTTGAAATTTTGCGGCTTTTGCAGCGGAAGAATGCAAGTCAGCAAATACCTGAGATAGCATACAATCAATGGAGGAACGCGGAAAATTCTGTTTCGATTGCTTATTGTGCGAGGTTGTTGACGGAAGGGACGGAACCTGATCTGTTTTTTGCCGAAGTGAGCAGAATATGCGGATTAAAGGAAAACGATGCGGGGGCTCTGTTTGCGGCAATCGCTCATGCAGAAGACTTTGCTCGAGACGAACTTCCCAATGTCGGGTTTTGTGCGGTGTATTGTTGGTACAATTCCGATCCGAAATATCTGGGATACATATCGCTGTATAAAGAGGAGAAGTTGTCGGAATACAGATCCCGTCTTGAAAAAGCGTTACGCATTGTCAAAGGTTTTTGTCCTCAAAATGAAACGGGAGAGAGAATGCGTATGTTTTGGAAGAATCGTTTGGACGCGGGAATTTGCCATATTCGTGTTATGGAAACTCTGATGCCTTTGAATGTGTTGGCGAAAAAAGGCGGAGCAGAGGCGGAAAAAGAAAAGCGCACAGTTTTTGCAGACGCATTAAAACTGGCAAAAGATTATTTAAATATTGTGTCGCATTGTATAGCGGATCGTTCGAGTGAAGGTGTTTTGGTCAGTTATTACAAGACAGTTTTTCACTATATTTATATTTTGCGCGAACGTTTGTGCGGGATACCTGTTCCTGAGGTATATGAAAAACGCAATATGGACACACCGCCCAGTCCTATGATCGGTAATGTATAATAAAACATATTCATTGGCTTTTATTTAAGGTGAAGAGGAGCTTTTGCGTTTATGATTTTTGCTGTATAGGTGATATGCCGCAGCAATCTAAGTTTGCATGTTTCGGAATTGTTGATTAAAAGAGAAGGAACGGCGCCGTCCGCAAATAATTTGCGGACGGCGCCGTTCCTTCTCCTCGTATGCGCTTAATCGGATTGAATAAGGATAGCCGTAGTCATTCAAAAACCAATAAAGATTTTTCAAAATATCCTGCTTGATTTCCCTGTTTGACGGGACAAAATCCGTTTGCGCAGGTATCTGCAAAATCAAAACGTTGTTTGCTGATTTTGCCTTGCGAGTTGACGTAAGCATAACTTTCGTCAGGGAGACGCACCGCTGCGACGCCATCGGAAAATGTATAAAATTCTGATAGCTTTGCGGATATTTCTACGGTTTGTCCTTTGCTGTTCATCACATATGCCGTATCCGAATCGGATACAATGGCATAGGGGGTATCTTCTCCGAAATCCGTGGCGGCCGAATATAAGGCATCGGAAATTGTGTTGCCGCTGTCGTCGATAAATCCGTATAGTGTGCCGCGAAGAAAACGGATACGATCAGAATGACAAGAAAAACTATCGTCGGCGTCGATGGAAAAGATGGTATTTCCCTGCGTATCAATGTAGAAAATACGACCTTCGTCATTCCTGCATTTTGCAAGCATGTTGGAAAACGGCTGTATTTCTTGAAAGATAAAATCTGTGATAAGGACGCTGGAATTATTGATCATGGCCCATTTTTGGTGCTCATTGGCTATGGCGGCAACACCGTTTTCAAAGTCAGTCGTATTTGAAATTTCAACCGTTATGCTTTCATTGGAAGCGGTTTGCAAAAGGCACCGATTGGTTCCTTCCGTAAAATCAAACAGCTCATTACCGCTTTTATCGACATAATTAAATTGCGTACCATATCCGTGTCGCAGAGAAACTCTTGCAAAATTATCAGAAAAAAGTGTTGCGGAATAATACTGCAGCGGTATGGCAATAGAACCGTCAAGGTTTAAAAATCCGCTTTTCCCCGCTTGCTCTACGCCGATCAATCCTTCCGAAACCCCCAAAATCCGGTCAAAATCGCCTTCTAAAATAACTTTTCCTTCTGTATCGATCAATTTTTCCCCTGTTTCGTCGGTGACGATCGCATATCCTTCATAAAAAGGACTGACTTGTCGGTAACTTTTGTCAAAGGCAAAATCGGTGCGGGATGACGGGCTGCAACCGGAGTAAGAGGCTAGTACGGATGCCGATAGAGTTAAGATAACAGCCGCTCGTTTTAACCAACATTTCATTTTCAAAGTATGCTCCTGAATTTGCTTTTTAATATAATAGCACATGTCTTTTGTTCTGTCAATATAACAAAGTGAGTTTAAAAATATTTTTTAAAGTAAGTTTAAAAAAGGTATTGACAAATATAGGAAGTTGGTTTATACTATAACCAACAAAGCGGAAAGGAGGAAATATGTATGAAAAAAATTTTGTCGGCAGTACTTGCTTTTGCGTGTTTATTCGCCGTGGTCGGATGCAGCGGCGGTAAAAGCGGTGATCCGAACCATATTTGGATAGCTTTTGCGGAGACGGGGTTCGGGCGTGAATATTTGGAAGCATGGATCGAAGCGTTTGAGGAAGAATATCCTGATGAAGAATGGGAGTTTGAGCTGGAAGGGGATCCGCAGATGACGGGGCAGATCAATACGCGGTTGAGCACCAATAATGAAATTCCCGACCTCTTTTTCGGACTTACGACCAACTGGCAGCAATGGGCGTCGCGCGGGCTGCTTGCCGATTTGGGGGAGGTTTATGAATCTTCCGTGGACGACGAAGGGACGACACTTCTTGAATTTATGCGGCCGGGTACGGAAAATTTCGGGAAAGTCAACGGTAAGTATTATGCGATTCCTTGGAATGACAGTGCGGCAGGATTTATTTATAATAAAGCGATATTTGATCAGTACAATCTTGAGATACCTGAAACGGTGGAAGAGCTG
>CALVMA010000158.1 GCA_944341655.1 uncultured Clostridia bacterium
TTTTATATCGGATTCGATCCGACGGCGGATTCTCTGCATGTAGGGCATTTCATGCAGCTGATCGCGATGAAGCATATGCAGATGGCTGGGCACAAGCCGATCGTGCTGATCGGCGGGGGCACGGGAATGATCGGCGATCCGTCGGGGCGGACGGACATGCGTTCGATGATGACGCGGGAGACGGTGGATTATCATTGCGAATGTTTCCGCAAGCAGATGTCGCGGTTTATCGAATTCGGCGGTGAAAACGGAGCCGTGATGGTCAACAATGCGGACTGGCTTGCCAATCTTAATTATATTGATTTTCTTCGGGAGATCGGCGTACATTTTTCCGTGAACAAGATGCTGACGGCGGAATGTTTCAAATCGAGGTATGAGCGGGGGCTTTCCTTTTTGGAATTCAACTATATGCTCATGCAGGCGTACGATTTTCTTGTTCTGTACCGTAAATACGGCTGTCGTCTGGAGCTGGGCGGGGATGACCAGTGGAGCAATATTTTGGCGGGGGCGGATCTGATCCGCCGCAAGGAGCAGCAGCCTGCGTTTGCGATGACGTTCACGCTTTTGACGACGTCGGACGGGCGCAAAATGGGCAAGACCGCAAAAGGTGCGGTCTGGCTGGACGAGAACAAGACGAGCCCTTACGAATTTTATCAGTATTGGCGCAACACGGACGATGCGGACGTAGAAAAGTGTCTCAAACTTCTGACGTTTCTGCCTTTGGAAGAAATTGCGGAACTGTGTGCGCATAAAGACGAGCGGATCAACGCGGCGAAAGAGAAGCTGGCGTTCGAGCTGACGAAGATGGTGCACGGGGAAGGAAAGGCGAACGATGCGCAGGCGAAGGCGCGTGCGGCGTTCGGCGGGGATGCGGAGAATATGCCGACGGCGGAGATCCCTGCGGACACGGCGACGGTGGCGGACGTACTGGTTGCGGCAAACGCGGCGAAATCCAAGAGCGAAGCGCGCAGGCTGATCGAAGGCGGCGGCGTGAAGATCGACGAAGAAAAGATCTCCGACGTAAACGCGCCCGTTCCCGAGCAGGCGCGGAAAAACGGAGAGTTTGTCCTGCATAAGGGCAAGAAAGTGCATATCAGAATACGCATCCGATGATGAGTTATCTGAGCGTTTATTCGCCCTGCGTCTATGAAAAGGTAATCGAAAGGTCGCGTTTTATCGCCAACTGTGCGCACGCGGAGAGCGAAGAGCAGGCGCGGGCGTTCATAGCGAAAGTCCGAGCGGAGCATTCTCTTGCGACGCACAACTGTTTTGCGTTTGTTGCGGACCGCAAAGGCAATCTTCTGCGTTTTTCGGACGACGGCGAACCGCAGGGAACGGCGGGAATGCCCGTTTTGGAAGTTTTGCGCAACAAGAAGCTGTTTGAAACGGTCGTGACCGTGACGCGGTATTTCGGAGGCGTCAAGCTGGGTGCGGGCGGATTGGTGCGCGCCTATTCGGGCACGGCGGCAGAGGCGCTCGCGTTGGCGGACATACGCGAATACACGCTTTGCCGCGAGCTTTGTTTAAACGTAGCCTACGAAAATTACGATGCGCTGAAGAAATATCTGAACTCCTGCGACTGTACGGTCAAAGATACCGTATATTCGGACAAAGTGTGCGTGAGCGTTGCCGTAAAGGAGGAAGGCGCGTCCGGATTTTTGTCGGCGCTGACCGATCACATGGCAGGCCGCGTGACCGCGGAGGAGGGGGCGCAGTTTTTGTTTCCCTTTCCGAGGACGCCGAAAGAGTGAAAGGCGGCGGAGGGGCGGTGCGATCGGTTTTTTCGATCGATGCGATTTGAATGTTTCGATTTGTAAATAATTTACAAACGAAAAGCATTGTGATATAATAAAGAAAAAACGGAAGCAAGGATGTTTCCGCGGAAAAAAGAAGGGATACGGATATGAAATTCATTAAAGCGGAGAAACTGAAGGAAAAACCCGCCGACGAGAGCAAACTCGGATTCGGCAAAATTTTCACCGATTATATGCTGACCATGCGTTACAAGGACGGCGCGTGGCAGGAGCCGCAGATCGAACCTTACGGGCCTGTGGCGTTTGACCTTGCGACGACGGTGTTCCATTACGCGCAGGGCATTTTCGAAGGTTTGAAAGCCTTCCGCAACGAGAAAGGGGAAGTGCGCGTATTCCGTCCCGAGGAGAACTTCAAGCGCATGAACCGTTCGGCGGCGCGCATGTGCATTCCGCAGATCGACGAAAAGCTGGTTTTGGACGGTCTGTACGAGCTTTTGAAGATCGAGCGCGACTGGATCCCGACGTCGCCCGGCACGGCTCTTTATATCCGTCCGAGCATCATAGCGACGAACGTCATGCTGGGCGTGCATGCAAGTTCGGAGTATCTTTTCTTTATCATTCTTTCGCCGGTGGGTAGCTATTATGCGCACGGGCTTGCGCCCACGCGTCTTTTGGTGGAAGACTACTATACGCGCGCGACGGTAGGCGGCACGGGCGAAGCGAAGTGCATCGCGAACTA
Source organism: uncultured Clostridia bacterium (assembly GCA_944341655.1). Lineage (GTDB taxonomy): Bacteria > Bacillota > Clostridia > Christensenellales > Borkfalkiaceae > Borkfalkia. Next base: position 2,494 of record CALVMA010000158.1, read on the forward strand.
TGCGGTCAGCCTGAAAGCGGGAGAAGAAGCGGAAAAGAAAGGGTTTGCCCAGGTGCTTTGGCTGGACGCGAACGAAAAGAAATACGTGGAAGAAGTCGGATCGATGAACATGTTTTTCGTGATCGACGGTGAGGTCGTGACGCCCGCGCTTGTGGGGTCTATTCTGCCGGGCATCACGCGCAAGAGCAGCATCGAGCTTTTGCGTGCGCACGGGTATAAAGTGAGCGAGCGCAGGGTATCGATCGACGAAGTGATCGAGGCGCAGAAGAACGGGAAGCTGGACGAGGCGTTCGGCACGGGCACGGCGGCGGTCATATCGCCTGTCGGCATGATGGAATACAAGGGCGTGGATTATACGGTCAACGGCGGAGAGATGGGCAAGATCACCAAGTGGCTGTATGACACGATCACGGGTATCCAGTCGGGCAGGCTGGAAGACAAATACGGTTGGGTCGTAAAGCTGTAATGTTTGAGAAGTTGTTTAAGAGAAAACCGAACGACAAAGCGATCAAAAAATTCTGGAAAGATTTTGAAGCGCGGGCGGATCTGTATCTGAATATTCTCGAAAGCGAAGAGCAAGACAGCGAAGATTATCTTTGGCTGGAATCGATCGTGCGCAAATCATTGAAGCCTTGCGTGCTGGACACGAAAGTGGGGTGTGATTTCCGTTTTGACACAAACCGCGATCCGAAGCGGTTCGTGTTTCTGCACATGAACGACGAATATCTTCGTGAAGTCGGGGAAAAGATGAAAGAATATTATCCGCAGTCGTTGCTGGGGAAGATCGAATTTGCCGTAGAGGAATAGCGGCAGGAGGATTTCCGCACCTGATTTCAGGTGCGGAAATTTTAAAATAGGGTGAATTTTGCGTTCAAGCGCTGGGTTTGGCGGCAAGGCGGACGGGAAGCGAAGAGGGAGGAAAGCATGGCACAGATCACATCGATCACGCCGCAGGCGAAGGACAAAGAGCGGGTGAACGTCTATGTGGACGGGCGTTTTTACTGCGGAATGCGTTTGGAAACGGTGCTGCGGAGCCGTTTGAAAGCGGGGGACGAAGTGGATCCCGCGCGGTTGGACGAGATCCAGCTGGAAAACGAAAAGGCGCAGGCGTTGGATCGGGCGATGACGCATCTTTCGGCGTCCATGAAGACGGAAAGGCAAATGCGCGACTATCTTAAGAAGAAAGGGTATGTGGACGCGGTCTGCGATTACGCGTTGGAAAAATTGCGGGAATACGGATTTGTGGACGATGCCCAATATTGTGCGCAGTACGTGGAATCGGCGGGCAAGAGCATGGGAGCGCGCAGGATCGCGCTGGAGCTGAAAAAGCGCGGCGCGGACGAGTTTGCGATCGAGGAAGCGATGAGCGCGCACGTCGGGGAGGCGGAAGCGGCGAAGCAGACGGCGAAAAAGTACA
>CALVMA010000159.1 GCA_944341655.1 uncultured Clostridia bacterium
GGCATATCGTGCGGCCACTTCACCAATTCGATCTTCTGAATGATCAGGCGCATGCGATCCCCCATGTCGACCATGGACACCGCCACCGCCTCCGGCGATTGGATCCCCTCAAACACAAGGCGCGCCGGATCGGATTTTCCGCCGATCCCCAAAGGATGTACCTGAATTTCCGGCTTCGTGCCCGCAAACTGCGGCGATACTTCCAGCATGTGCGCACCGAGCACCAGCTCGTCCGCAAAATCATAGGTGTAATCTTCCATCAGCCCCGTGCCTTTCTGCCCTGCCATGTACTGCATGATCGCACCCATCGCCGCCACTTTCCAGTCTCCTTCCGCGCCGAAACCGTATCCCTTGCTCTGCAGATCCTGGATCGCGATCCCGGGCAGCTGGTTCAAACCGTGCAATGCGCCGAAATGATCCACCACGCCGATGTATCCGCCCTTTTCTTTGCAGAATTTCTCGATCGCTATCTCATATTTCGCCTGCTCGCGCACAACGTCGATACGGTCCGTCTTCATGACGTATTTCTTCTCGTATTCCTTCATCAGCGCGTCGATCTCTTTCTCCGTCACTTTCCCGATGTATTCGACCAGATCACCGATCGGATAGTAATCTACCTGCCAGCCGAATTTGATGTGCGCTTCCACTTTGTCGCCTTCCGTCACCGCAACATCGCGCATGTTGTCCGAAAAACGGCAGACTTTCAGATTCTTCGAGAACGCAAACCCCGCCGCCGCACGGCACCACGCCGCCAACTGCTTCAACGCCTCTTCGTCTTTATAATAGCCCACGATCACTTTATTGTCCATGCGCAGGCGCGATACGATGTACCCAAACTCACGGTCACCGTGCGCCGCCTGGTTTTCGTTCATAAAATCCATGTCGATCGTATCGTAGGGAAGTTTTTCGTTGTACTGCGTCGCAAAATGACACATCGGCTTTTGCAGCATGTTCAGCCCGCGGATCCACATCTTCGCCGGCGAAAAGGTGTGACACCACGTAATGATGCCGATGCAGTTATCGTCTGCATTCACTTTCTTCACCGCCGCCACGATCTCGTCCGAACTCTTGCAAGTCGTCAGATATTTCACCGTGACAGGCATAAATTTGTTCACATAATCCGCCATCTCTTCACTGTGCCGCGCTACGTGCTCCAACACGTCCGCACCGTAAAGCGTCTGCGATCCCGTGATCCAATACACAATTTTTTCTTTCATTTATTTCTACCTCGCAAAATTTAAAATCCTTTTTCGTTTCTCGCGGCTCTCCCGCTCTCCGCTCTATCCGCGGGTTTGCCCGTAATAAGCGTTCTTTCCGTGCTTCCTCAAATAGTGCTTGTCCATCATGAATTTGTCCGCACGCTGTACTTTCGGATTCACCGATTCCGTAATGAACGCCATCTTCGCCACCTCTTCGATGACCGTCGCATTATAGACGGACGCCCCTGCGTCCTTCCCGAACGCAAACACCCCGTGACTCTTGATCAAAACCCCGGGAACTTCCAGAGGCTTGATGTTGTCCTTGCGGAAACGCTCGATGATGACCAGCCCCGTGTTTTTCTCGTACTCCCCTTCGATCTCCTCTTTCGTAAGAGAACGCGCGCAGGGAATGTCCCCGTAAAAATAATCCGCATGCGTCGTGCCGTAAAACGGAATGTCCCTGCCCGCCTGCGCCCAGCTCGTCGCAAACGTCGAATGCGTATGCGTGACACCGCCTACGTCGGGAAACGCCTTGTAAAATTCCACATGCGTCGGCGTGTCGCTCGAAGGGCGCAGTTTTCCGTCCACGACCTTCCCGTCAAGATCTACGACCACCATGTCGTCCGCCGTCATGTCGTCATACGATACCCCGCTCGGTTTGATCACGATCAACCCGCTTTTACGGTCGATCTCACTCACGTTGCCCCACGTGAACAATACCAGCTTGTTCTTTACAAGATCCAAATTCGCACGCAATACTTTCTCTTTCAATTCTTCTAACATGATCTCTTTTCTCCGTTTTTTTAATTTCTCATACTTTTTGCCCTATTTCATGCACTCCACCGCTTCCCGTACGATCGGAAGTCCCTTTACATACCGCGCGGCAAACGCCTCAAACCCTTCCGCATCCGCAGGATCGGGCGCCAGCGTAATCCCCTCTTGCCCCGCAAAAACCCTGTCCGACAGATAATCTTCCAGACTCTCGCCCGCCTTTTTCGTGACGACGTAGTTCGCAAGGATCGCAATGCCCCAGGCACCGCCTTCCCCCGCCGTTTTCATGACCGTCACGGGCGCTCCGATCGCCGCCGCAAGATAACTCTGCCCAACGCGCTCCGTCTTGAACAGCCCGCCGTGCCCCGTGATCGCATCCAGCCGCACGCCTTCCTTCTTCAGCATGATGTCGCACCCGACTTTCAACGCCCCCAGCGACGCAAACAGATTCGCCCGCATAAAATTCGCAAGATCGAATTTGCTCTCCGACGTGCGCACAAACAACGGCCTGCCCTCTTCCACTTTCGTGATGTGTTCGTTGGATACGTAATTGTACGACAACAGGCCGCCGCAATCTTTATCTCCCGTCAAAGAATGCTTGTACAGCAAATCATAGAGACGGCTCTTCGGGATCTCCAACCCCGCAAGCGCGGCAAATTCCCCGAACAATCCCACCCATCCGTTCAGATCGGACGTGCAGTTGTTGCAGTGCACCATGCCCACGGGATCCCCGACCGGCGTCGTCACCAGATCGATCTCGTCATACGGCCGCGAAAGCTCCTTTTCCAGCACGATCATCGCAAACACCGACGTCCCCGCCGATACGTTCCCCGTGCGCGGCCTGACCGCATTCGTCGCAACCATGCCCGTGCCTGCGTCTCCCTCGGGCGGACACAACACGATCCCCGCTTCCAGATTCCCCGTAGGATCCAAAAGCTTCGCGCCTTCTTCCGTCAGCCTGCCCGCTTCTTTGCCCGCCACAAGGATCTTCGGCAAAATATCCTCCAAAACAAAAGGAAGCTTCTTGTCCGCGATCAGCGCGTCAAACTTTTTCAGCATCTCCGCATTGTATCCGCGCGTCTTCGGATCGATCGGAAACATCCCCGACGCTTCCCCGATCCCGATCACCTTCCTGACCGTAAGCTTCCAGTGTACATACCCTTCCAGCGTGGTCTGAAAATCAATGGAAGGCACGTGCGGCTCGTTGTCCAGTATCGCCTGATACAGATGCGCTACCGACCAGCGCGCGGGTATATGATACCCGAACAGCGCCGATAACTTTTCCGCCGCGGGCGCCGCATTGTTGTTGCGCCACGTGCGGAACGGAACAAGAAGTTCCCCCTCTTTGTCAAACACCATGTACCCGTGCATCATCGCGGAAATACCGATCGCTCCTACCGTCTTTAACGTCACCCCGTATTGCCTGCGCACGTCCTCCGCCATCTCCGCATAACAATGCCGTATGCCGCTCCATACATCGTCCAACGTGTACGTCCAGATCCCGTTTTCATAACGGTTTTCCCATTCATGACTTCCCGACGCGATGGGTTGACATTCATCGTCCGTCAGCACCGCCTTGATCCGCGTCGAGCCGAATTCGATCCCCAGCGCCGTCTTTCCTCTTTTGATTTTTTCCGTGATTTCTCTTTGCATTTTCAAACCTCGCATGTTTTTTCACATTGATTCTGCGATCGCTAACATTATAAAGAAATTTGCAGAAAAAATCAATAGATGAACAAAAAAATTCAGAAAAATTTTTCAAAAATTGAGCGAAACGTTCACTTTTTTGTGTGAACGTTTCGCTATCGCTTTTCATTTTTTCCGCATCGCGCAGAGCAAAGATCTTTCGGCGCACAGTGAGAAAATCCGTAAACGTTCCGCCCTGTTCGTCAAACAAATTTTATGATTTGCGCTTTCCCTTCGAACGGGTTTTGCGGTTTTCTCTTCTCCGTACGGATTCAAAAAACAAAGAACTGTGCCGTCCGCAGAGTTTTCTGCGGACGGCACAGCTTTAAAGCCGAAAAACGCTGTTCCGAAACCGTAAAAATACAAAATGGTGCGCCGCGGCGTTTCGCCGCGGCGCACATTCGTCTATCCGTTTGCCGCCGTATGCGGGCGGTCACAGCCGATGCTGATGAGCAGGGCGCCGTCGACGCGGCGCATCGTCGCATCCGGCAAAACGCCGATGCGTTCTTTCAGCCTTCGCTTATCCAACGTGCGGATCTGTTCGAGCAGAATGACCGAATCGCGCTGCAATCCGTACGTCCTGCCTGCGATCTCAATGTGCGTCGGCAGTTTTGCCTTGGTCAGTTTGCTCGTCACCGCCGCCGCGATCACCGTGGGAGAGTATTTGTTCCCGACATCGTTCTGCACCACCAGCACGGGACGCACTCCGCCCTGCTCACTCCCCACCACAGGGCTCAGATCGGCATAATACAGTTCCCCTCTCTTGATATCCATGTGCGTTGCAACCTCGCTCTTTGTCTTTCGGAAAACCCTCCCCTAACAGTATATGTACGAAAACATGCAAACCGTTCGGGCCGCCTTCCGAATTTAGTATTGACACCGCAAAGCACATTTATTCAACCGCACTCAATCTTTTAAAGACAAGATCGCGTTGGCGATCTCCCCGATCACGTCCGTGGGCGCGACGGAATATTCGCCCAGCCGCCGCTCCGCCAAAATGCCCGCTCTTCCCAAAAGAAAAGCGCCGCAGCTCGCCGCATCCATCACGTTGATGCCCCGCGCCGCCAACGAAGCGATCAGCCCCGAAAGCACGTCCCCGCTGCCCCCTTTCGCCAGCGCGGGCGTTCCTTCCGTATTGAATACGGTAAATTTTCCGTTCGTGATCACGCTCGTATGCCCCTTGAACAGCACGACCACACCGTATTCCGCCGCAAACTTCTTCGCAGGCTGCGCCCCCGCCGACAAAACTTCATTCAGCTCCATGCCGCTCAGCCGCGAAAATTCCTTCGGATGCGGCGTCAGAAGGACGCGGCATCCCTTCTCGCGCAATACGTCCGCCCCGTACTCC
>CALVMA010000160.1 GCA_944341655.1 uncultured Clostridia bacterium
GGCGGATTTCGGCGACGTCCGTTTCGGGCGGAAAAAGGCGGGCAGGCGGATTTCGGCGACGTCTGTTTCGGGCGGGCGGATCTCGGGCAGGCCAGGCGTGCGGGCGGATTTCGGCGACGTCCGTTTCGGGCGTGCAAAGGCGGGCGGGCGGATTTCGGCGACGTCTGTTTCGGGCGGTCGGATCTCGGGCGGGCAAAGGCGTGCGGGTGCAAGGTTCGTGAAATTATGTTTTTTGGGGAAAGGGTTTTCTTTTTCGGGCCATTTGTTTTACAAACGGGGCGGGAACGGTTATAATAGAAAAAAAAGATAACCGAGGCTGACTATGGGAAAAACAAAAAAGTATTTGTCTCAATCGGCTGTGACGGACGCAGCTCTGCAGAAGGACGCGGCTGACGCCGAGCCGCCGCGGGACGCGCCCGCGGCAGTGCCGTCCGCGCAGGTTTCTTCCGCAGATGAACATATGCGCACGCAAGGCGGAAAGCCCTGTCAGGAAACGGAGCGGGATGCGGAAGGCGGCGCTGTCGGTGTGAAGGAGGAAAAGCCTGACGGCATGGCGGAAGGCGGGGCGAGCGGAACGGGCGAGCGGGAGAAAGGCGCCGACCGTGCGGGCGGGGGAGAAGCGCGGCGGAAGTGGAAGCGGCTTTTGGTATTGGCGCTGAGTTTTTTGAAGATCGGATTGTTTACGTTCGGCGGCGGGTATGCGATGATCGCGTTGATCCAGAAAGAATTTGTGACGCGGAAGAAGTGGATCGGGGACGAAGAATTTCTGGATGTCGTGGCGATCGCGGAATCGACGCCCGGCCCGTTGGCGATCAACAGTGCCACGTATATAGGGTATAAGGTATGGGGCGTTGCGGGAGCGGTGGCGGCGACGGTGAGCGTATGTATTCCGTCCTTTGCGATCATCTATCTGATTTCGCTGTTTTTTGACGCATTTTTGCAATTCACGCTGGTTTCGTATGCGTTCAAAGGGATCCAGGTCTGCGTGGTTTTTCTGATTTTTTCGGCGGGACTGCGTATGTTGCGGCAGATGCAAAAATCGCTTTTGGGGATACTGTTGGCGGGCGGGACGTTTATTTGTCTCGTGACGCTTTCGCTTCTTGCGAAAGATTTTTCCTCGATATTCTACATATTGATCTGCGGAGCGGCGGGGCTGTGCGTGTATCTGGTGACGGCGGCGGTGAAAAGGAGCAAAAGAGCAAAGCCCGAGGCGGAGCAGGAAAGCGCGCCGTGTCATGAAGGCGGTTCGGAAAGCGGGGAAACGGAGCAAAAAGACAGGAAGGAGGGCGGGCAATGATCTGGCTGGATCTTTTTCTGGTGTTTTTCAAGATCGGGGCGGTATCTTTCGGCGGCGGGTACGGAATGATCTCACTGTTGCAGGAAGAGGTCGTCGCGCACGGCTGGCTGACGGAAGAGATGCTGATGAATTTCATTGCCGTTGCGGAATCGACGCCGGGGCCGATCGCGGTGAACGTGGCAACGTTTGTAGGCTCGTCGCAAGCGGGCGTGACGGGCGCGTTTCTGGCGACGCTCGGCGTGGTGCTTCCTTCCTTTTTCATAATCCTGCTGATCGCGGCGCTGATGCGCAATCTTTTGAAATTTGCAGGAGTGCAGGCGGTGCTCGGCGGGATCCGTCCCAGCATCGTCGGATTGGTGCTCGGCACGGCGGTGACGATGTTTTTGTCTTCCGTGTTCGGGGTAGAGTCGATCGGTGCGGGTTTTTCTTTCGATTGGCGCGCGGCGGTGATATTCGCATTATTGGCGGTGGCGGCGTTTGTGTTTTCGAAGGTAAAAAAGACTTCTCCTTCGCCGATCGTTTTGATCTTGTTTTCGGCTTTGGCGGGCATGGGCCTGTATGCGATCCCGCTGTGAACGGGCAAGAAGAGGGGCAAAACAGGCGGCAAAAACCCGAATATTCGGACAATTCGGCCGTGCTGGCGGCAAAAAACAGGAAAAAATGCGTTGAAAGTGTTGCCATATTTCTTTTCGTGTGTTACAATGGTTTTACTCTGATATCATATTGACAGGAGGAAAATTGTATGAACAAGAGTGAAATCGTGGCGAAGATCGCGGAGGATACGTCCTGCAAAAAAGGAGACGTAGAAAAAATTCTCGACGCGTTTGTTGCCAATGTGAAGGACGCGATGGCAAAGGGCGAAAAAGTTCAGCTGGTCGGGTTCGGTACGTTTGAGGCAAAGGATCGTGCGGAGAAAGAGGGCGTCAATCCTGCAACGGGCGAAAAGATCAAGATCGCCGCGTGCAAAGTGCCTTCCTTCAAAGCGGGGAAAGCGCTCAAAGACGAAGTAAACAAATAAAAGCAAACAAAAAACGCGCTTCGGCGCGTTTTTTGTTTGCTTTGAAAGCCGCCGCCGATCGGGCGCGGCAAAGCAAAAAGCGATCGGCGCAGGTCAGCGGGAATTTTCCCGTTCTTTGGGCGTAAAGAACACCGCCCGCACGCTGACGGTAATGCAGACGCAGGCGTCCTGCGCGCCGCTTTGCGGCCCGCAGGGGCAGCAGCATTGTTCTTCGACGCGCATAAGTTCTCCGCCGCAGCCGAGGGCTTCCGCTTTTGCGCGGGCATCGGCGATGGCCGCGTTCAGGGCTTGGGAGCGCAGAGCCGAATCGTCTTTGAGGTCGTAACAGCAGCCGTCCAGGCTGGTCAGGCCCGCCTCGGTCAGCGCTTTGCGCATGGCGGCAAGATCGCCGATGCGTTCGGTCGTGAACAGAAAATATTTGCAGGCCGTAAAACCGTTTTGTCCGTACATGGGTTCTGCGCAAGAGTAAGTTTCGTGCGCGTCGCCGTATTCTTTGAAGCATTCGAAAACGGCGAGCGCCGCGTCCTCCGCTTTTTGTGCGGCGGAGCCGAGATCGTCGCCGAGGGTGCGGATGCACCCGCTGAAAGAGCACAGATCGGCGGGGGCGGTCACGGTTGCCGTACCGTTGACGCAAAGGCAGGCGTTTTCCGGCAGCGTGTCGGCAAACGCGCTCGTTGCGCCGAGCGCGAGGGCGGCGGTCAGCAGGAACGCCGCCGCGAGTAAGATGCGTTTTCCTTTCATAAAATACCTCCCGTGTTCTATTTAATTTGCCGATTTTTTCCTTTTTTATGTAAAGCGGAAAAATTTGTTTTTGCGGGCGGCATTGCGGGGAGAAGAATTTAAAAATAGGCTTTACATATTTTGCGCGTTGCGGTATAATAAAGAAAAAAACGACGGATGGAGAACGTATGAAGGTTATCGTGATCGGCGGCGTAGCTGCGGGGACGAAGGCGGCGGCGAAGCTGAAAAGGGAAGATCGTTCGGCGGAAGTCAAGATCCTGACCAAGAGCGAAGATATTTCTTATGCGGGTTGCGGCCTGCCTTATTATGTGAGCGGGGTGATCGGTTCGCGGGACGAGCTGATCGTCAACACGCCGCAGAAATACAAGGGGCTGACGGGGGCGGAGGTCGTCACGGGCTGTGAAGTGGTGGCCGTGGACGCGAAAGCCAAAAAAGTGAGAGCGGTCAAGGGCGGAGCGGAGCTGGAAGAGAGCTACGACAAGCTCATTGTGGCCGTGGGAGCGGCGCCCTTTGTGCCGGACATGCCCGGCAAAGACCTGAAGGGCGTGTTCTGTATGCGCACGCCCGACGATGCGGACGGATTGCGCGCCTATGTGAAAGCGAATGCCTGCCGCAGTGCGGTTGTGGTCGGCGCGGGATTTATCGGCTTGGAAGTGGCGGAGAATCTGCGCTCGGAGGGCATGGACGTGACGGTGATCGATGCGGCGGCGCAGATCATGCCCAACGCGTTCGATGCGGAAATGGCGGATTATGCGCGCCGCAGTCTTCGGGAAAGCGGTTATCGTATGTTGACGGGGACGAAGATCCTTGCGGTGCTTGGCGGGGAAAAGGCGGAAGGGATCCGCACGGACGGGGGCGATATCGCGGCGGACGTGACGGTTTTGGCGATCGGGATCCGTCCCGCGACCTCCTTTTTGCAGGGCAGCGGGATCGAGATGGTCAAAGGCGCGATCGTGACGGACGAGCACATGGCGACCAATCTTCCCGACGTGTATGCGGTGGGGGATTGCGCGCTGGTCAAGAACCGTATGAGCGGCAAGCCGATGTGGTCGGCGATGGGGTCTACGGCGAACATAGCGGCGCGCGCGCTGGCGAAATCCTTGGCGGGCAAGGACAGCGCGTATGCGGGCGCGTTCGGGACGGGCGTCGTGAAGCTGCGTCCGCAGCTGAACGCGGGGCGCACGGGTTACACCGAAGCGCAGGCGCGCGGCGAGGGATTGGATCCCGTGTCGGTGGTCTGCGTGACGGACGACAAGGCGCATTATTATCCGGGCAGTTCGTTTTTCGTGACCAAACTGATCGCGGACCGCGCGTCGCACCGTTTGCTGGGGATCCAGGTATTCGGCGCGGGCGCGGTGGACAAAATGGTGGACATCGCGGTGACGGGCATTGCCTGCGGCATGCGCGTGGAAGATTTCGACACTTTGGATTATGCGTACGCGCCTCCGTTCTCGACGGCGATCCACCCT
>CALVMA010000161.1 GCA_944341655.1 uncultured Clostridia bacterium
AAATAAAGGTATCGAGCACGTGGTCGGAAACAAAGCATCCCGCCGCCGCAAAATAGTCGAGCCGCTCGGGCACGCCGCAGGCACGTATCAGTCGCCTGGCTCGGCTTATGGTTTGGAGAGAATATGAAAGTTATAAGCGATAATTTTTCGCGTTGACTTCTGCGAGAACTATGCTACGATAGCCACAACGAACCCAAAAAATTTCGGGGGCATCACTTCAAACGGAGAATGATACCGAAGAAATCTCTTGCAAAAAATAATACGAACCTCGGCTCATCGTCTTGGTTCGTATTATTCTGGTATGGTGCCGCTGGTCGGACTCGAACCGACACGGTATCGCTACCACTGGATTTTGAGTCCAGCGCGTCTGCCAATTTCACCACAGCGGCATTAACAAGCTAACGGAATAATTATAATATAATATGAGCTTTTTGGCAAGTAAAAATAACCGTATTTTGAAAAATCGTAGGCAAAAAATATTTTAGATTTTTCGTAAAACACTTGACTTTGAGTTAACTTTAAGTAGTATTGTATATATACAGATCGACGGGAGGTATGTATGAAGAGCTTGGCTGTTAAAAGAAGTTTGAAAGCGGATGCGGCAGCGCTTATCGTTGCGGTAGTCGGCGCAGTATTGATACCGTGGGCGATACACGTGTTCGGTATTTTGACGGGAACGGGAAACGACTTGGGAACGATTTTATTGCCTATGCATTTATCGGCAATGGTTGTGGGATTGGTCGCAGGGCCGATGATCGGATTGTTTTCGGGGATCATGGGGCCGATCTTAAGTTATCTTTTGTGCGGCATGCCGGCCGAATCGATGATTTTTGCTTTTTGTTTCGAGATCGGGGCTTACGGATTGATCTGCGGTCTTTTGCGGGATCTCAAATTTTCGGCGGTATGGAAAGTTATGATCGCGCAAATGGCGGGCAGGACTTTAAAGGCATTTGTTTTATGGTGTTGCGGCTCCGTATTATCTGTTGGCGCAGGAGTACAAAACGTTCTGCATGCGACTTTGCTTGGATTGCCCGGGATAATTTTGCAGATAATTTTGGTACCTCTTACGATAAGCGTGTTTTCAAGGCTGACGAAATACTATGAGTGATATAGATACGGCGGTCTCGTTGTTGATGCGGTCGGATTACGGTGCGGTGTTTTGCAAAAACGGAAAAACTGTGTGCAGGAGCGGAAGGGGCATTGCGCCCGTCTTGTCTTTGGCCGATGAAATTAGTTTTCGCGGTTTTTCTGTTGCGGATAAAATAGTCGGAAAAGCTGCGGCATTGTTGTTTGTTAAAATGGGAATATCGGAAGTTTACGGCGAGGTCATGAGCCGTGATGCGGCAGAAATTTTGAAAAAAAGCAACATAGCCTACGGTTTTGGGACTTTATGCGAATATATTGTAAACAGGCAGGGTGACGGGAAATGTCCGATGGAGCAGGCCGTTTCCGGCACGGATGACCCGACGGTTGCGGTGGGATTGCTGAAAGATACATTAAAAAAATTAAAAGGGGAGAAAAACGTCGAATGAAAAAATTGGGGTTTGGCTTAATGCGGTTGCCTTTAACAGATAAAGACAACGCGTCGTCGATCGATCTTTCGCAGGTCTGTCTGATGGCCGATTCGTTTATTGAAAACGGTTTTACATATTTTGATACGGCGTATATGTATCATCAAGGGGCAAGCGAGCGTGCGGTGAAAGAGGTTTTGATCAAAAGGCATGACCGAAACAGTTTTACGTTGGCCAGTAAATTGCCGGTGATGTTGTTGCATGAAAAGGGTGAGCAGGAAAAAATTTTTATGGAACAGCTGGAAAGGACCGACGCGGGATATTTCGACTATTATTTACTGCACGCACTCGATAAAAACCATTATCAAACGGCATCGCGCTTAAACAGCTTTGATTTTATTGCCGATTTAAAGAAAAAGGGGCTTGTCAAAAAAGTCGGTTTTTCTTTCCATGACTCTGCGAACGTTCTTGACAAAATACTGACGGAACGTCCGGAAATGGAATTTGTTCAGCTGCAGATCAATTATTTGGATTGGCAAGATGCCGGCGTGCAATCCCGTCTCTGCTATGAAACCGCATTGAAACACGGCAAGCCGATCGTAGTCATGGAGCCGGTCAAAGGCGGGCGCCTTGCCGCAGTTCCGCACGATGCGGAGTATCTGCTGAAAAAGGTACATCCGGAGTGGTCTGTGGCGTCGTGGGCGATTCGTTACGCGGCAAGCCTGCCGGGCGTTATGACGGTGCTCAGCGGAATGTCGGACAGGGATCAGCTGAACGACAATATTTCCTATATGAAAGATTTTGTTCCCCTGAACAGCGGTGAGATATCCGCGCTTCGCGCGGTGGCGGACATTCTTCGCGGTGAACAGACTGTCCCGTGTACCGCATGCAGGTATTGCACGGACGGTTGTCCGCGGCATATCGCCATTCCCGAGTATTTTGCACTTTATAACCGCGTTTTAAAAGGGGAAGAAAAAGAATTTGTGCTAAAAGAATATAATGAATATGCGGCAAAAGGACATGGCAAGGCGATCGATTGTATTTCCTGCGGAAAGTGCGAAAAAAGCTGTCCGCAGCATTTGCCCGTTTCGACTTACATAAAACGCGTTGCTTCAAAGTTTGACGTTGCGGAGAAATAAGATGACGATTGCACAAGTATCAAAATTGTACGGTCTGAGTTCCGATACGCTGCGGTATTATGAACGAGTCGGTTTGCTGCCTGCCGTCGGCAGAACGAGCGGCGGTGTCCGCAATTATTCCGATGAGGATCTGCGGTGGGTGGAATTTATTAAATGTATGCGCGACGCGGGCGTTTCGGTAGAAGCTTTATCCGAATACGTCAGACTCGCGCAGCAAGGGCCCGGCACGGCGGAAGCTCGCAGGCGCATATTGATCGAACAGCGCACAGACCTGGAAAAACGTATGGAAGAAATACGCAAAACTTTGGAGCGCTTGGATTTTAAAATCGCAAACTACGATTCCATGCTTGCCGCCGGTTTAAAAGCGGGGAATGTCTGTGCCGATACGACAGACAAAAAGAGTTGCAAGGACGGATAGAGCCGTTTGCCCGTGTCCGTGTTATACAAAATTCTGCCCGCGTTGCAGGGCGGAATTTATTCGATTGTTTTTGACGAAGACGCAAGGAAAGCCCTCCGCAAGTGTACTTGCGGAGGGCTTCGATATCGGGCGATATAAGCCGAAATACAGCTTCTGCATGAATCCCGTTGAGGGCAATCGTATTGGGCCGATGCGGCCGATTTACGCGCCGAAATGTCAACGGTTGAAGATTAAAAAATCAGCGGAAAGAGCGGACCAAGCCGATAACTTTGCCGAGAATGGTAACTTCGTTAACGATAATATCCGCCATCGTTTCGTTTTCGGGGTGGAGAACATAGTGCCCGTCTTTTTTATAAAATCTTTTGACGGTGGCGCTGTCATCCAGAAGGGCGACGACGATATCGCCGTTTTCTGCGGTGCTTTGTTTGCGGACGACAATTTTATCACCGTCGAAAATTCCCGCATCGATCATGCTGGTGCCTTGTACGCTGAGCATAAACAGATCGCTCCCTTTGAAACTGCCGGAAGGGAAAGAATAATAATCTTCGTAATTTTCATAAGCAAAGATCGGTTGCCCTGCGGTAACGGTACCGATAAGCGGAATATTGATCGATGCCGTTTTTTTAAAACTTACGGCGCGGTTTTTGTTGGGGGATTTGTTGAGCCAGCCTTCATCTTTCAGCTTTTCCAGATAGTAATAGGCAGACGCAGTGGACTTGATGTCTAATTGTGCGCAAATTTCACGCACGGTCGGGGAATATCCGTTTGTTGCATTGTATTCGTTGATAAAATTCAAAACTGCCTGCATTTTGTTTCTGCTGTTTTCCGACATATTCTGACACCATCCTCCCTTTTTAAGTATTATAACATATAAAAAGATAAAAAGCAAACAAATGTTTATAAAATTATTTGATAATTTTTTAAAATTATGCTATACTGAAAAAAAACGGAGCGCAAGAGATGGAAACGCAAAAATGTGTGTTGTATGACCGTGACTGTATCGGATGTATGGAGTGTGAAACTTGTGATCTTGATCTGAATAAAATTTGCGATAATTGCGGCAAGTGTTTGGATATCAAAGATTTTGCAACGATCAAGATCGACGGGATTTATGATGCGGAAGGGCGAGTGATTTCAAGCGGCCGAAAAAGGAAAAAACGATAATATTTTCTTTACATTTAAGCGCGCGCGTGTTATAATAAATGAAAGAAAAATCAGCGGAACGGAGGCTGTTATGGCGGAATTAAAGTATGAAATTACCGAAAAGCTCGGGGTGCTGGGAGAAACGGGCAATGGCTGGACAAAAGAGATGAATTTAGTCAGCTGGGGAGATCGTGAACCTGTTTACGATATACGCACATGGAATGCGGGGCATGACCGTATGGGCAAAGGTATCACGTTATCGCTTGACGAAATCAAATCGCTCAAAGATTTGCTGAACAGCCTGGATATATGAAAAACGGAGGGCAACAAAGAAGCGTTGTCCTTTTTTTTCGGTAAGAAAGCGATGTTTGCGGCGACGGGCTTTTTAGCGGTTTTCGCAAACAATTCGGAAGTTAAAGAAAATTTGGAGAAAGTTTATGTCTGATACGAGTATTTATGAAAATCCGTTGCTCAGCCGCTATGCAAGCCGTGAAATGGCTGAAAATTTTTCGGACGATAAAAAGTTTCGTTTGTGGCGCAGGCTCTGGATCGCTTTGGCGGAAGCGGAGAGAGAGCTTGGGTTGAATATTACGGCCGAGCAGATCGACGAAATGAAAAAGTATGCTGACGATATCAATTACGATGTTGCGCATAAATTTGAAAGCGAAGTGCGGCATGACGTAATGGCGCATGTAAAAGCATACGGAGAACAGGCAAAAAGCGCAAAACCGATCATACATTTGGGCGCGACATCGTGTTATGTAACCGACAATGCCGAGGTCATCATTATCGACAATGCTCTGGATATCGTCCTGAAGAAATTGGTCAACGTAATGGATAAGCTCAAAAAATTTGCTTTAAAGTATAAGGATCTGCCCACGCTTGGCTTTACGCATTTGCAGCCTGCACAGCTTACCACAGTAGGCAAGAGGGCAACGCTGTGGCTGTCCGATCTGCAAATGGATTATTATAATCTTGTACACCTGAAGCAGACGGTAAAATTGCGCGGGGTAAAAGGCACGACCGGAACTCAGGCAAGTTTTTTGGATCTTTTCAACGGGAACGGGGAGACGGTGCGCGAGCTGGAGCGCCGCGTCGTTGCGAAAATGGGTTATTCCAAGTTTTACGGTGTGACGGGACAGACATATCCGCGTAAGTTCGATTACAATGTTCTGTGCGTTTTGTCGCAGATCGCGCAGAGTGCTTATCGTTTTTCCAACGACATACGTTTGTTGCAGCACATGAAGGAAGTGGAAGAGCCGTTTGAAAAACATCAGATCGGGTCGTCGGCAATGGCGTATAAACGCAATCCGATGCGCAGCGAACGGATGGGGTCTTTGGCGAGATATGTGCTGAGTTTGCCTGTCAATGCGGCGTTTACGGCATCGACGCAATGGTTTGAGCGTACTTTGGATGACAGCGCCAATAAGCGTATCGTGATCGCGCAGGCATTTTTGTCGGCGGACGCTATTTTGAATTTGTATCTGAATATTTCCGAAAATCTTGTGGTGTATGACAAAGTAATTGCAAAGCATATCGCGGCCGAGTTACCTTTTATGGCGACGGAAAACATCATCATGGATTGCGTAAAGGCGGGCGGCGATCGCCAGGAATTGCACGAGCATATTCGTGTGCTTTCTATGGAGGCGGCGAAAAACGTCAAGCAAGAAGGAAAAGAAAATAATCTGATTGATTTGATCCGCAAAGACGATATTTTCCGCGCTGTTTGGGACAGATTGGACGGGATTTTGGATGCAAAGAATTTTATAGGAAGAAGCGCGGAACAGGTTTGCGAGTATATCGGTGCGGAAATAGATCCGATTTTGAACGAACATAAAAACCTGCTCGGCGAGCACGGCGATGTGCGTGTTTGACGGATTTGCGCTACGTATTAAAATTAATACGGATACCGAAAATCACGTTGGTTGCCGAATTGTTTTATAATTTTGCACAAAATTAGAAATACTAAAAGAAAAATGCATATTGCTCAAAGGAGTCGTTATGCTCGAGCTGAAAAATGTCTGTTATTCGGTGAAAGATGAACAGACAGGAAAAAAGCAAGATATTTTAAAAAACGTAAATTTGTCCTTTCGAGACGGAGAGATCAGCGTTATTACCGGGCCGAACGGCAGCGGCAAATCGACTTTGATCAAAATTTTGATGGGGTTTGAAAAACCGACTTCCGGGAGGATTTATTTTAACGGCGAAGACATAACGGGAATTTCCGTCACGGAGCGGGCCAGGAAAGGATTTACGATAGCATTTCAGCAACCCGTACGTTTTAAAGGGATTACCGTAAATAAGCTGTTGGAATTGGCATGCGGTAAAAAATTGACGACGGAAGGCATGTGTGAATGTTTATCGGCGGTCGGGCTTTGCGCGAGAAATTATATCGACCGTTCGGTGGACGGCACGTTATCCGGAGGCGAGTTGAAAAGGATCGAGCTTGCGGCGGCGATCGCAAAGGGCGGCGAGGTCTTTTTGTTGGATGAACCGGAGGCGGGGATCGATCTGTGGAGCTTTGAGGATCTTGTAAAGGTTTTTGAAAAATTACACGATAAAACAGTGATCATTGTTTCGCATCAACAGAGGATCATGGAGACAGCGGATAAGATCGTTCTGTTTGACAACGATAAGCTGATCTGTGCGGGACGCAAAGAGGAAATGTTTGCAAAGATCGCCAAACAACCTTCGTTATGCTGGCGGAATATCAAGGAGAGTTGATATGGATAAGACAGATGAGCAGCTTTTGGAAACGATCGCCGATCTTCACGGCATTCCGGAAGGAAGCTTTAATATTCGGAAGAACGGCAAATCGCTGGCGCGCAGTTCGGATGCGGACATCGAAATAGTTTCGAAAACGGATAAAGACGGGATCGATATAATCGTAAAGCCGAATATAAAAAATAAATCCGTTCACATTCCGGTTTTATTGACGGTAGGCGATTTCCATGAAACCGTTTACAACGATTTCTATATCGGAGAAAACGCCGAAGTGACAATCATAGCCGGTTGCGGGATTCATAACGCGACCTGTTCGGACGCCGAACATGACGGCGTGCATACTTTTTATTTGGCGAAAAATGCGAAAGTCCGTTACGTCGAGAAACATTACGCGTCCGGAGACGGGAGCGGGAAAAAAGTTTTTGATCCGATCACTAAAATTTATATGAAAGAGGGCGCTTCTTTCGTTTTGGAATCTACGCAGTTGGGCGGCGTGACTTCGTCAGACCGCAAGACGTATGCGACGGTCGGAAAAAGGGCGCAGCTGATCGT
>CALVMA010000162.1 GCA_944341655.1 uncultured Clostridia bacterium
GAGCGGCGCGGGCGAGCGGAGCGGCGAGCGGAGCGGTGAGCGAAAAAAAGACGCCAAAAGCCCGGAGGTGCAAAATTGCACCTCCGGGCTTTTAATAAAGTTGAATTGGTTTTTATACGACAGTTTCCTTGTGGCGCCATATTCGGCGCGCTTAAAAATTGTTCTGCCTCAAAAAAGCCGCAAAAAGCTGTTTTTAGCTGTATAATACTGTTTTTTCAGCCGATGCCCGCCAAAGTCGACACGCCGATCACCGCATAGCCGACGGCGACGCTGACCGCATACATGATCCCCATCAGGATAAATGCTTTGCCGATATTTTTTTTGTTTCGGAACAAGATCGTAAAGCCCAAACCGGCGTTTGCGCATATTCCCGCCGCAAAGCCGCCAAAAGAAAGGCCGCCGAGAATGTAGGACTGTGAAATGACCGTGCTTGCCGCGCAGTTCGGGATCAGCCCCACTGCCGCGGAAATCAGCGGCTGATACCATTTGCCGCTCTGCAAAAAACTTTCGATCGCCCCTTCCGCGTAGTGCATGATAAAACCGAACGCCACGTTGACGATGAAAATATACAAAAATATCTGCAGCGAATGTTCCAGGGGATGAAAGAAATAACGGTGCAGGTTGTTGTCGTGATCGTGGTCATGCCCGCACGGCGTCCCGCTGATCTCTTCGCCTTCTCCCAGCTGAGCCAGCGGCTCGCGCGAAAAAAGGGCGTTCATCAAATACCCCATCGCCACCGATACGGCAAACAATATCGCGATCAGCGGCATGATCGACACCGTTTTCGATCCCACGCCGCTGGTCAGAAGCAATACGATCGCTTCGTCGCTCGTCGCAAAAAAAACGGCAAGAACGGTACCCGAGCGGATAAGTTTTTTATCGTACAGCTTTGCCGCCATCACGGAAAACCCGCATTGCGGTATGATCCCCGTCGCCGCACCCAGCAAAGGGGCAAGATTTCCCGTCAAGACGTTCTTATTTTTTGTTATGTTCGTCCGATGTTCCAAAAGCTCGATCAACACGTACATCAGGAACAAAAACGGAAAAACTTTTAAACTGTCAAGCAGTGCGTGCGTAAGCACGTGAATGATTTCTTCCATACCGTTCTATCCTCAGAGCCATGATTATACCCCGATATCCTCGCCGAACGCAAGCATTTAGCGGCATTTTTTTGATTTTTTTTGATTTTCCGAAAATCGTTTCGCCCGCACAAAAAAACTCCGCCGTGCCGATGCGAATTCTTCGGCGCGAGCCGTCCTTTTCTTTAAAAAAACTCCCCGAAAATTTTCGGGGAGTTTTTTACCGTTCACAGAAATTATTTCTGTTCTTCGTCTTTGGGTTCTTCCGGAGCTTCTTCCGCCGGTTCTTCGGGCTGAGCCGCCGCAGCTGCCGCTTCCGCCGCCGCTTTCGCTTCTGCCTTTTCCTTTCTCGCAGCCGCGCGCGCTTCACGGCGCATAGCCGCTTTCTCTTCTTTCGTCACGACTCTGTTCTTCTCGATGATCGCCTGCATTTCCTGCGGGGTCAGAGGAACAAACGCGGAGGACGCTTCGTTTTCGGGCGTCACTTCATAACCCTCGTCGCGGGAAAGCAGGGACATCTCCGTAGCACCGTCAAAAATATGAATGTGACGCGCATCCAGAGCGAGCTCGGTCACTTCGCCGCGGACAACAAGGCTGCGGCTGTCCACTTTCGCGATCATGTTGGAGGAATCCCCGATGATGCTGTTGACTTCTTCGCCTTCCTTGAAGTCGAGTTTGCAGTAGATCAAAGTCTCTGCACCGAGTTTTTCAACAACTTCGACAAACACCTTGATCACCGTGTCGGGAGATGCCGCAATAAAGCTCCCCTCTTCGTGAATATCTTCGGGACGGACACCCAACGTGATGGGCTTGCCCGTGTTCGCGTAATCTTCAATGTTGCGGATACGAGCTTCCACAGACTTCGGAAGCAGGATCTTGTTGTTCATGAATTCGACATACGTCTTTCCCTTGACCTTCGTCAGCGTCGCAGGGAAGAAGTTCATCTGCGGCGTGCCGATAAATCCGGCAACGAACTGGTTGATCGGGTAATCGTACAGGTTCTGCGGCGTATCCACTTGCTGCATAAAGCCGTCCTTCATAACGACGATACGCGTACCCATCGTCATAGCCTCGATCTGGTCGTGGGTAACGTAAATGAACGTCGTGGCAAGTCTTGCGTGCAGTTTGGAAATTTCCGTTCTCATCTGCGCACGGAGTTTTGCATCCAGGTTGGACAAAGGTTCGTCGAGCAGGAAGACCTTCGGCTCACGGACGATCGCACGGCCGAGCGCAACACGCTGACGCTGACCGCCGGACAACGCCTTCGGCTTACGCGTAAGGTAATCGGTAATGCCCAGGATCGCCGCCGCTTCTTTCACGCGCTCGTCGATGATCTGCTTGGGCACTTTGCGCAGTTTCAGACCGAATGCCATGTTGTCGTACACGGTCATGTGCGGATACAACGCATAGTTCTGGAACACCATCGCGATATCACGGTCTTTCGGAACAACGTCATTGACCAGCTTGCCGTCAATGTAAAGTTCACCCTTGGAAATTTCTTCCAGGCCCGCGATCATACGCAGAGTCGTCGATTTTCCGCAACCGGACGGTCCGACAAATACGATAAATTCTTTATCCTTAATGTCAAGATTGAAATCCGTAACAGCCGTAACGCCGGACGGATACACCTTATAAATACCTTTCAGTAAAAGGCTTGCCATTGTTCAGTTTCCTCCCTATGATAAAGTTTTTTATTTATCATATCTATTTTACAACATTCCCGAAAAAAACGCAATGGGCAATAATTACAAATTATCCTTTTATATCTGTTAATTTTGCCCAACTCACCGAAGCCGAACCGCTCCCTCGTCCCGCTCCCCTTCCGCTCCGCCCCGCACGCATAAAAAATTCCGCGCACACGGTTGTATTTTTTGCAAATATTTGTTATAATGAAAAAAAAGGCGCGGAGCGGCCTTCCGCAAATCCTGCCGCTTCCGCGGATCTCATCGAATGGATATCAATAAATATATTCCCAAGTATAAATGCTCGCATACCAACCTTTTGCGTCTGGCACAGCTGTCGGGCGAGGAAATCTTTGAGTTCCTTTACGCCGCCAAAGCCATGAAAAAGAAATTCCGTGTGGGAGAAAACCCTCCCGCACTGCGCGGCAAAACCGTCGCCCTGCTGTTCGGCAACGTTTCCACCCGCACGCGCATCTCTTTTGAAATGGGGATCCGTCAGCTCGGCGGTGATTTCCTCTACCTGCCCAAAGACGAAACACAGCTCTCCCGCGGCGAAAGCATCAAAGATACCGCCGCCATGCTCGAACGCTACGGCGTATCCGCCGTCGTCCTGCGCGGGTTTTCCGACGCAAACGTCGATGAGTTTGCCGCCCACAGCAACATCCCCGTCATCAACGGGATCTCGGACGGCGCTCATCCCCTCCAGGTCCTTTCCGACCTGTTCACGGTATGGGAGGTCAAAGGCCGCCTGGATAACCTCAAGCTCGCTTACATCGGCGACGGCAACAACGTCGCCAACTCCCTTATCCTCGGCTGCTCGAAAGTCAATATGGATATCTCCATCGCCAGCCCCCACGGTTACAGCCCCGACCGCAGCATCGTGGAGCGCGGCATGCAGTTCAGCAACGTCGACATCACAGACAACATCGCCGACGCCGTGCGCGACGCCGACATCATCTATACCGACGTGTTCATCTCCATGAACGATAAGGACGACGAACAGAAAAAACATATCCTTTCCCGCTACCAGGTAACGGGCGCCGTCATGGCAAAAGCAAAACCCGACGCCGTCTTTATGCACTGCATGCCCGTGCACCGCGGCGAGGAAGTCGCCGAAAACGTCGTCGACGGGCCTCAGTCCATCGTCTACGATCAGGCGGAAAACCGCTTGCATATCAACAAAGCGGCTCTGGCTATGCTCGTTCACTGATACCGTTCCGAAATACTTTATTTATAGTTTGTTTTAAATTCATGATTTTTACGCAAGAAGCCGCCTGCCGATCATCGGCAGGCGGCTTCTTGCCCGTCCTTTCCCCAAAGAGATGCCGCGCATTTTTCGTGCGCGGCATCTCTTTCTTTTGCACCCTCAGCGACGCTCCGGAATAATTTCGATCCAGTATCCGTCGGGATCCTCTATAAAATAGATCCCCATCTTTTCGTTTTCAAAACAGATGCAGCCCATTTCTTTGTGCTTTTTGTACGCACCCTCATAATCGTCCGTACGGAACGCCAGATGAAATTCACATTCGCCGAGATCGTATTTTTGCGGATGATCTTTCAGCCACGTCAGCTCCAGCTCAAAATCGCTCTGCCCGTTCTTCACAAATACAATGATGTAATCTTCCGTTTGCTTCCTCCGCACTTCCTCCAGTCCCAACGCCTCTTTGTAAAACCGCAAAGATCTGTCCAGATCGCTCACATTGTAATTTTCATGCACTGCCCTGAACCGCATTTTTTTCTTCTCCTTAATCTATATTTATTATATCTTTGCCCCTATTGTACCACACCCGAACTCGATCCGCAAGCGCCCGACCGTTTTTTTGCTCCCTTTCCGTCCTGTCCGCGATCACGCCGCCCCTTCCGCCGCTTGCGCCTTTGTTGCTTCCGGCGCGGCAAGCCCGAACCCATACCCGCCCTCGCGCCCGCGCTTGCATAAAATGAATCGGGCGCAGAGCCTTGCGGTTCTGCGCCCGATCCATATATGATAAGGGGGAAAATGATGAGCTATTCCGGTAACCAAACGGAAGCATTGCGCGTTTCGTTTGATTACGTGCTTATTATATTCCCTATAAGAAAAAAAGTAAAGTATTTTTTTTCTTTTTTTAAAAATTTTTTGAAATAAATTTTCTTTTCATTTTTTGTTATATTTTCACAAATTCACTCGAAATTTGCCGAATAATCAATTAACTGTGTTAATTAATAACATTATTGCCAATACTTTCCTATGGCGCGACAATATTTTTCACAAAATTATCAAAATTCACAAAACAATGCGCGGTCGCAAAAATACGGGCGGCAAGCCCGAAAAGCGGCCGCCGAGGACAGCGGCACAGAAGTTTACGAGCAACGCAAAAAGGACGGGCAATGCTCTTTACCCCTCTGCCGCCCGCAAAGCAGGCGGCAGAAAAGACAGCCGAGGACGGCCGTACGGAAATTGTGTCCGAAACGATGCCCTGTATCAAAGCAGGCGGCAGAAAAGACAGCCGAGGACGGCCGTACGGA
>CALVMA010000163.1 GCA_944341655.1 uncultured Clostridia bacterium
CGCTGCGCGGAAAAGTTTTGCCGATCGGAGGCTTAAAAGAGAAAGCGTTGGCGGCGCACCGCGTGGGGATCAAGAACATCATAATACCCAAAGAGAACGAGCGCGACGAGCAGGAGATCCCCGAGAACGTGCGCGGCGATCTGCATTTTATACCCGCGTCGGAGGTGGGAACGGTATTCAGGAATGCGATCGTGGGGCTGTGAGGTCGGTATGGTCATAAAAGATGCGGCGTTTATCAAGTCGGCGGCGGACAGGAAGGGTTTTGTGGTGCCCGACAAAGCGATGATCGCGGTTTGCGGGAAATCGAACGTGGGGAAGAGCAGTTTTATCAACATGCTTGCCAACCGCAAGAAACTGGCAAAGACGTCGGCGGAGCCGGGCAGGACGCGGCTCGTGAATTATTTTGATTTCGGAGAATTTCTGCTTGCGGATCTTCCGGGGTACGGGTTTGCGCGCGTATCCAAGGCGGAGAAGGAGAAGTGGGCGAAACTTTTAGACGATTTTTTTGCGCAGGGAGCGATATCGCACGTCTTTGCGCTGGCGGACATACGGCACGATCCGACGCAGGACGATCTTTTGATGATCGATTATCTGTATTCGGTGCGTTTGCCGTTCACGATCGTGGCGACGAAGGCGGACAAGCTTGCGAAGACGCGGGTGCGCGAGGCGGTGCGGCGGATCGCGGCGGCATTCCGAACGGGGGAAGGCAACGTGATCGCGGTATCCTCCGAAACGCGGCGCGGCAAAGAGGAAGTCCTTGCGGTGCTGGATTCGGTCGTGGAGCGATACGGGCAGAGTGCGCAAGAAGAGGCGGAAGAATGCTGAAAATCGGTTGCAATCCCTTCTGTGCCGTGGTATAATGGACTATCAATACAGGTCAGGAGTTTATTATGTATCAGATTCTGGCGCCCGAGGCGGATTTTTTGAGTACGCCGTGGGGGATGGCGGCTTTTATAATCATTGACGTGGTTTTGTTTGTGCTCATTGCCGCGATCAATTACAGATGGTTTTTCAAGCGTTTTTTTGATATTTTGTTTTCAGGGATATTTTTGATCGTCTTTTTGCCCTTCTTTTTGCTGTTTTTTTTGGCGGACGTCATCTACAACAAGGTGCAGAACGCGTACAAGACGCTTTTTGTCAGGGAATATTTTGCGGGGAAAAGGGAAGACGTGATCAGTCTGACGGTGTTTGCGACGGAGCGGATCGTGCATGACGAAAAGGGCGCGCTTTTGCCCGAAGAGGAGCGGATCACGAAGATGGGCAGGGTACTGCGTGCCTGCGGCATGAAATATTATCCCTGTCTGCTGTCTGTTTTTTCGGGAAAAATGAGTTTTGTCGGCCCTCGGCCGCTGCCGCTGGCGGATGCGGCGGCGCTGGACGATGCGCAGGCGGAGCGCTTTTCCGTGCGTCCCGGGCTGGTGAGTTCTTTGGAAAAGTACGGCGGCGAATCGCTCACCTATCCCGATATGTTCGAGGAAGACGCGGAATATGTGCGGCATGTCAATCTTTTCCGCGACATCGGCTTTTTCTGCACGAAACTCATCAACCGCGTCCGCGGCGAATCCATGCGGCGTTACGGGGAATGCGGTGAAAGCACGTACATCGAATGTCTGTTGCGGCAGGGCAAGATCGATGCGGAGGAAGCGAAGGAGTTTTACGCCACGGCGAAATTCCGCACGGAAAATTATCATGAAAAGAAGAAAACGGCCGAGCATGGCGTACAGCGCAATATGCTCCGCTGATGCGGGAAAGATCGTCATACAAAGGACATCGTCGGATCGGATTTCGTTTGAACGCATCTTGCGGGGGCGGAAAAACAAAACAAACGCGGGGAATGCAAAACGCATTCCCCGCTTGTCGTTTCCGGGAAAGTCAAATGCCGCAGTCCGCAAATTTTTGCGGCCTGCGGCATTGCCGTAAAGAAAGGCATCGGCTTGCGGCCCGTTCGGCGAAAGCCGATGCCGTCAGCGCAAGATCCCCGTCTGCGCCACCGATTTGGCGTAAGCGGAGGGGGACATGTTGGTGAGGTCTTTGAACTGTTTGGAAAAATATTGCACCGTATCGTAACCGAGCAGTTCGGCCGTTTCGGAAACGGTGTAATGCTCTTCGGCGAGCAGCTGTTTGGCGCGTTCGATCTTCATGCGGATGAACGTCTGCATGATGCTTTCCCCCGTGCGCGTTTTGAATGTTTTTTTCAGATAGGCGGCACTGTAACCGAGCCGCGCGGCGAGGTCTTTGATCGTGAGCCGTTCTCCTACGCAGCCGCGCAATATCGTTAAAATATGCGCGGCCGCGTCGTCGGGGATATCTTTTGCGGGGGTATATTTTTCGGTAAGCGAGAACAAAACGCCTTCCAGCGCGGCGCGGATCGCCTGCAAAGCATAGGGCGGCGCGTCTTGCCGCAGGGTAAGGGAAGTCTGGTAGACGATCCCGAGCGGCGCGGCGAAAGCCTGTTTTCCGATCTCCAGCGTGCGGCGGAGGCATTGGCGGGCATAAGCCCCGAGCGTGAGTGGTTTGCCCGCGGGCAGGGCGAGCCCCGAGAAATCCCCGCCGAACCCGGCGACGATCATGTTCGTGCCGCTCCGCGCAGGGCGGACGTTGTGGAAAACGTTCGGCGCGTGCAGGATGGCTTCCCCCTGGCGCAGGATAAACTCTTTGTCCTCGTCTGCGATGTGCGCTTCGCCGGAATCGCAGCAGACGATCTCCCAGAAAGGATGCCGCTCGCCTTCGAAGCGGAATTCTTTCGAGTAGGCGAAATAATGCAGGGAATACAGGGCATCGATATGCCAGGATTCCGCAATTTTTGTTGCTACGTAATTGGTTTCCATGGGTTACCTCGCAAAAACATTATAACATAAATATTGGGATTTGTGTATCCGAAATTATAAGTTTATGCTGATTTTTTTTATAACTCAAAGCATGGAAAGGTGGTATAATGGGAGGGTAAAACACGGAGGTGAAAGATGGAATTCGATTTTCGCAAGATCAGCGGAGAATTTGCGTTGGAGGGAGAATTTGTTTCCTGTGAGCATTACGGGGAAGGGCACATCAACGATACATACAAACTGACGACGGAAGGTGCGAACGGGCGGAAGCGGTATATTTTGCAGCGGATCAACACGAACCTGTTCAGCGATGTGGAAAAGCTCATGCACAATATAGAGCTTGTTACGGCGTTTTGCAGGGCGAGCGTGGAAAAGCGCGGCGGCGATCCGATGCGGGAGTGCCTGAACCTTGTGCCGACGCGCGAAGGGAAAAGCTATTGGACGGACGGGGAGAACTATTTCCGCGTGTATCTGTTCATCGAAGGGGCGACGACCTATCAGATCGTGCGAAACGCGCGTGATTTTTATGAAAGTGCGGTTGCGTTCGGCAGTTTTGCGAGCCTGTTGGCGGATTTTGACGCATCCGAGCTTTACGAAGTTTTGCCGAATTTTCACAACACGAAGGTGCGGTATGCGAATTTTTTAAGATCGGTGGAGAAAGACGCGGCGGGCAGAGCGGAGGAAGTGCGAGCGGAGATCGATTGGGTGATCGCGCACAAAGACTGGTGCGGAAAGCTTGTGGATAAGATCGCCTGCGGTGAGATCCCTCTGCGCGTGACGCATAACGACACCAAGCTGAACAACGTCATGATCGATAAGGCGACGGGGAAAGGGATCGCCGTGATCGATCTGGATACGGTGATGCCGGGGTCTTTGTGTTATGATTTCGGGGACAGCATCCGTTTCGGCTGCAACAGCGCGGCGGAGGACGAACCCGATCTTGACAAAGTGCATTTCCGCAAAGATCTTTACGAGACGTATCTCAAAGGATATTTGTCGGCGGTAGGCAATTCGATCACGGAAGAAGAGCGGAAAAATCTTGCGGCGGGAGCGGTGATCATGACGTACGAATGCGGCATGCGTTTTCTTGCGGACTACCTGGACGGGGACGTTTATTTCCGCACGTCGCGAAAAAAGCAGAACCTGGACCGTGCGCATACGCAATTCCGTCTTGCGGACGAAATGATCGCGCAGTACGAGAGTTTGCAAAAGCTTGCGGAGAAGTAAGATGATCGAGACGGAAAAATGGTATTTTCTGAGAGAGAATACGCAAGGGAGCGATAGCAAAGAGTGCCGCGTGCGCATGGATCTGAACGGGGACGCATTGGTTTTTTGTTTTGAAGTGGCGGACAAAGAGCTTTGCAGTCCGTACACGCAGGACAACGAGGATATATGGCAGGGGGACGCGGTGGAAGTATTTCTCTCCCCCGACGGAGACCGCAAACACTATCTGGAGCTGGAAGTTTCGCCGTACGGGGTGCGTTTTTTCGGGGAAGTGGAAAATTTAGACGGAAAGACGTGCAATCTGAAAAAAATTGCGCCGCGGTTTACGGCGCAGGCGATGGAAACGGAGTGCGGATACCGCGTCGTGATGCGCCTGCCGGTTGCGGCGGCGGGAAAATTCGATGCGAAAAAAGCGGTGATGAACGCCTTCCGTTTGGACAAAAAAGCGGACGGGCGGCAGCTTCTGTACGCGTTGAACCCGACATTTTGCGAAAGTTTTCATCGGCCCGCGTATTTTATTTGAGAAAGAGGCGAGGCAGGTGAACGTTTTGCTTGCGATTGCTTGCAAGGCGTCCGCTTTTGTGATACAATAAACTGGAACGCGGCCGCAGGCCGCAAAATACGGAGGAGAGGACAGGGCAATGCTGTTGAACGAGAGAGCGGTGGTATTCGTTCCGGACGGTAAACCGGAGGAGGAAGCGTTTGCGCGCATTACGCATCTGGCGATATCCGCGCATCAGGACGACATCGAATTTAT
>CALVMA010000164.1 GCA_944341655.1 uncultured Clostridia bacterium
CTCAATGTTGTCCGACAATACCTTGAACCCGAACAAAAAGGCTCCGAGCCCCGCCAGTAACGATAACACCGACAATACATAATCCATCGCCACCGGCTCCCCTGCCAGCATCAACCACATCGGAAGATTCATTTACTCTCTCCTCAACCGCTTATTTCTTATGTAAAATATTTCCTACGCTATCCATTGTACGGAAGAGTTGTATAATACACTTGTAAAATTTGTAATAAATTTGTAATAAATTTTTTGTACGCCAAAAAACCGTACCGAACGTACGGGTTTTTTATCCCCGGCGCGCGTCTGCAACGGCAGACGCGCGCCGGGACATCTGTTTTTTCGCCGCACTCCTGCGGCCATGCGCGCGGCCGAAACGCCCGAAGCGCAAATAAACGCGGCAGGCACGCCCAAGCGCTAATGTTCGCAACCGACATGCCCGAAGCGCCCAACGCGCAAATGAACGCGGTCGGCCCCGAAGATCAGTTGAGCTTTTTATGTTCGCCGGTGATCATGAAGATCACCCATTCGGCGATGTTGGAGGCGTGGTCGCCGATCTTTTCCAGGTATTTTGCGACCATGAGCATATCCAGGGCCTGTTCGCCGTTGTCGTCGCCTTCGATCTCGCGGTGCACGATGCCCGTCAGTTTCTTTTTGATGACTTCGAACAGATCGTCCACCTCGTCGTCCGCGCGGCAGACCGCCTTTGCGAGTTCGCCGTCCCGCTCGACGAACGATCTCGCGGCGTTGCGCACCATGTCCTGCACCTTGTCCGCCATTTGCGGGATCTCCTCCACCGCATCGGCATAGGGAAGGCGGCTCATCTTGATCACCAGCTCGGAGATGTCCACCGCCTGGTCCGCGATGCGTTCCATGTCCGTGATCATCTTCATCGCGCTCGTCACGAACAAGAGATCGCTCGCCACGGGCTGCTGTTTCAAAATTATTTTCAGGCAGAGCCGCTCGACCTGCTGTTCCTTCTCGTCCACCAGCTGCTCGACGCCTTTCGTGCGGCGCGCCAGCTCCGCATTCTGCGTTTCCAGCGCCGTCACCGCGTCCTCGATCGCTTCGCAGTTGAGTTCTCCCATCTTTACGAGCAGGTCCTTTAAAAGCGACAACTGTTCGTCAAACTGTCTTCTCACCATATCAACCGAATCTCCCCGTGATATACTCTTCCGTCCTCTTGTCTTTGGGGCGGTCAAAGATCTGATCGGTATCGCCGTATTCGATCAGATCGCCCAGCAGAAAGAACGCCGTTTTGTCCGAAATGCGCGCCGCCTGCTGCATGTTGTGCGTGACCATGACGATCGTGTACTTTTCTTTGAGCTCCTGCGCCAGATCTTCGATCTTGCTCGTCGAAATGGGATCGAGCGCGCTCGTCGGCTCGTCCATGAGAATGACCTCGGGCTCCACCGCCAGCGCCCGCGCGATGCACAATCTCTGCTGCTGTCCGCCCGAAAGCCCCAGCGCCGATTTTTTCAGGCGGTCTTTGAGTTCGTCCCAGATCGCCGCCTGCCGCAAAGACCGCTCCACGATCTCGTCCAGCACCGCTTTCTTGCGGACGCCGTGCGTCTTGGGGCCGTAGGCGATGTTGTCGTACACGCTCATCGGGAACGGGTTGGGTTTCTGGAATACCATGCCCACCCGCTTGCGAAGCACGTTGATGTCCAATTTACCGTACAGGTCTTCCCCGTCGATGAGCACCTGCCCCGTGATCTTGCAGTCGGGAACGAGGTCGTTCATGCGGTTCAGCGTCTTTAAAAAGGTGGATTTGCCGCAGCCCGAAGGCCCGATGAACGCGGTGATCTCCTTTTCTCTTATATTCATGCTGATGTGTTTGAGCGCCTGAAATTTTCCGTACCACAAGTTGAGGTCGGTCACGTTGAATTTATCCGCGCGCTCCGTCTGCCGTTCGTTATCCAAGTCAGTTGTACTCCTTTTTCAGCTTATTTCCCACAAATTCGGCGATGCCGTTGATGACGACGACGAGCAGGATGAGCACCACGCCCGTCGCCCAGGCGACTTCGGGCGCAATGTTTTCGCGGTAGAGCGAATACATGAACACGGCGAGCGTGCAGCCCGAACCCATCAGCGACGAAGGGACCGCCGCGACCGTCCCCGCGGTGTAGATGAGCGCCGCCGTTTCACCGACCACGCGTCCCAATCCCAGAATGACGCCCGAAATGATGCCCGACATCGCCGAGGGCAGTATGATCACGAAAATGGTGCGCAGTTTTCCCGCGCCGAGCGCGTAGCTTCCCTCGCGGAAAGAGTCGGGGACCGCCTTGAGCGCTTCCTCGGTGGTGCGCATGATGAGCGGCAAGATCATGATCGCCATGGTGAGAATGCCCGCCATCATGCTGTAACCCCAGCCGCACGCCTCCACGAAAAAGAGCATCCCGAAAATGCCGTACACGATGGACGGGATCCCCGAAAGCGTCTCCGCCGCCATGCGCACCGCTTTGACGAAGAAGTTGGTGGATTTTGCGTATTCGACCATAAAGATCGCCGCAAAGACCCCGACGGGCACCGCAAAGACCAGCGACATTGCCGCGACGATCAGCGTGTTGACGATCGCGGGCATCATGGAATTGTTTGCCGTCGTGTTCGTCCATTCGAAAAGTTCGGGTTTGAGGTTGGGTATTCCCTGAACGAACGCATACAGGACGACCCAAAGCACCGCGCCCGTCATCAGCGCCGCCGCCAGCACGACCAAGAGCATCGCCGCCATCGAAAAGGGTTTTCTGCGGTACTCCGCCAGCCTGTCGCGCCAAGTGCGGCGGTTGATCGGGACGATCTTCGATACGTCGATCTCTTCCTGCGGTTCGGGGATCTTTTTCAGCGTCACAGTGTTTTCCATGCCGCGCCTCCTTGCTTTGTGCATGTTTTGCGGTTTTTCGGTACCTGTTCCATGCTCCGCCCTCCTATTTGCTTCGGCTGCGGATCACGGACACGAGCGCCGTAATGATGAGAATGAACACGAACAGCACCGCCGCCGTGGCGATGAGCGCGCCGCGGTGCAGCCCTTCGGCGTAGCCGAGCTCCAAAACGATGTTCGCCGTCAGCGTGCGGACGCCGTCCGTCACCGATTCGGGAAAAACCGTCTGGTTGCCTCAGATCATCACGACCGCCATCGTCTCGCCGATGACTCTGCCCAGCCCCAGGATCACCGACGTCGTCACCCCCGACTTCGCCGCGGGAAACACGGTGCGGAAAATCGCGCGCTCTTTCGTCGCCCCCAGCGCCACCGATCCTTCGTAATAGCTCTTCGGCACCGCGCGGAGCGCGTTTTCGGATACGGAAATGATGGTCGGCAAAATCATGATGCCCAGCACCACCGACGCCGCAAGAATGCTGCGCCCGCCGCCGCCGAACATCTCCCGAATGATCGGCACGATCACCGTCAGCCCGAACCAGCCGTAGATGATCGAGGGTATGCCCGCCAGAATGTTCGTCATGGGCTTCATGACTTTATACAGCGGTTTGGGACAGTAAAACGCCATGAACGCCGCCGTCAGAAGCCCGATCGGCACGCCCACCAGCAACGCCCCCGCCGTCACGTAACAACTGCCTACGATCATCGTCGCGATCCCGAATTTCGGAATGCCGTCCGTCGGCGCCCATTCAACGGTAAACAGAAATTTGAAAAGCCCGATCTTTGCGATCGCGGGAAACGCCTGCGCAAAAATAAAGACGCAGATCGTCAGCACCGCGGCGATAAACACCACCGCCGCAACGATGAACACTGCCCGCATGACAAGCTCTTTCAGATCCGCTTTGCTCTTCCGCCGGATCCCGTCCGATACGGCCGCCTGCATACTGTTCTCTGTCATTGTTTTCTCCTCAACGCTCGCAAAGCGGGGGATTGCTCCGCCCGCTTTTTCGCTTCTTTGCTGTTTTCGCAATCGGCTTTATGCCTCAAACGTCACGCCGACGTCCGCCCAGTTCTCTTTTTCTCCGACATAGATCTGACGGATCTGCTCCAACGTAAGATTTCCACAGGGGTTTGCCGTGTTGACGATCACCGCAATGCCGTCCGTCGCCATCACGATGCCCGTCAGCGTCTCTTTCTCGCTGTCGGAAAGTTCACGCGACGCCATTCCCAGCTGACTCGTGCCCTTTGCCGCATCCTTCATGCCCGCCGAGGAATCGCTTTCCTGCAATTCCACGTCGATCCCTTTCCCTGCATTCAGCGTCTCATACGCCTCGATAATCTTTTTCATGACCGGCGAAACCGATGACGAGCCGCTCACCACGATCTTCTTCGTCGTGAAGGATTCCTCCGTCACATAGCTCTCCGTTTCGTCGAGAGGGATATACTTCTCTTCCTCTACGATCTTCTGCCCTTCCGTGCTCAGAACGTATTCCACAAAATCTGCCAAAAGATCGTTGCTTTCCAATGTCTCCGCCTTATATGCGATGTTGAACGGACGCGAAATTTTGTAAGACCCGTCCTTGATCGTCGCCACGCTCGGCGCAACGCCGTCCACGCTGATCGCCTTGACCGTGCTGTCCAGCGAACCGTACGAAATGTACCCGATCGCTTTGTCCGTCTTCGCAATGTACGATACGACCGCTCCCGTGCTGTTGATCGTCTCCGCCGTCTTGACCGTGTTGTCCACTTTGTTTCCGTCCGCATCCTTGCTCTGCACGCCCGTCAGTTCGATAAACGCACTCCGCGTGCCCGATCCGTCTTCACGGCTCACTACGATGATCTCGTCTTTGCTCCCGCCGCAGCCGACTGCCGCGACGCCGATTCCGCATGCCAGAACGGCACTCAGGATCGCCATAAAAATCTTTTTCATTTTTCTTTTCTCCTTCAAACTTTGTAGCTTCATTATAGCCCCCGCTTGTATAAAATTTTCCAAATATTTGTCACTGTTTTGTAATAAAACACACCCCGCTTTTCGTACGCCTTTCCGCGCGCGGGCGCGTTCTTTTATATATTTTTTCGCACGCGGGCGCGCTTTTTTATATGTTTTTCCGCGCGCGGGCGCGCTTTTTTGCACGTCTTTTCCTGCGCGGGCGCGCTTTTTCCCTTTGTTTTCCGATATTAGTATGGAAAAAAAAGAGGAAAGCATACCGCCGCGCGCAAAAGCGCGCGGCAGGCCCGCTCCTTCCTTGCGCCCGTCCGTTCGGCATGACCGCACGGTTGGCCCGCTCCTCCCGTACGCCCATCCGTTCAACATGACCGCACGGTTGGCCCGCTCCTCCCGTACGCCCGTCCGTTCGGCATGACCGCACGGTTTGCCCGCTCCTTCCTTGCGCCCGTCCGTTCGGCATGACCGCACGGTTCGCCCGCTCAATATGCCCGCCGGTCAAAAAGGCCGCGCATCGAGTCAAGTACCACCGGCTGAGCCGGTGGCTTGATTAGGCGCTTCAAGCGCATGGTACCGGCGGCACTACTCGTGCTTGAAGTTCCTGACAATCGCAACAATTTTTCAGCGGCCACCTCTCGGTGGCT
>CALVMA010000165.1 GCA_944341655.1 uncultured Clostridia bacterium
GGTGGTGTCGCGCATGGTGGGGGCTTCTTGGTGGTGGTGCGTGACGTAGATGAAGGTTGTGCCGAGGTTGCGGTGCATTTCTTTGAGTTCGATCTGCATTTCCTTGCGCATTTTCAGATCGAGCGCCCCGAGCGGTTCATCGAGGAGCAAGATTTCGGGCTCGTTGACGATGGCGCGCGCAATGGCAACGCGCTGCTGCTGTCCGCCGGAAAGGGTGGAAACGGCGCGTTTCTCAAAGCCTTCGAGGTCGACGACGGTCAAAGCCGCCCGCACTTTTTCATCGATTTCGCGGCGGGTGAGTTTGCGCATTTTCGTATAAGATTCGCCTTTGTCGTTGACAAAAGTCACGGGAACTTTTTTCAGCTTCAGACCGAAGGCGATGTTATCGTAAATGTTGTAGTGCGGAAAGAGGGCGTACCGTTGGAACACGGTATTGACCGGCCTTTTGTTGGGAGGCAGATCGGTAATATCCTTTCCGTTCAACAGGATCTTGCCCGATGTCGGGATATCGAATCCGGCGATCATGCGCAAAGTGGTCGTTTTTCCGCAGCCCGAAGGACCGAGAAAGGTGATGAATTCGCCTTTCCGTACGTAAAAACTGATATCCTGTACGGCTGCCGTTTCGTCGAAGATCTTGGAAACGTTGACGATCTCAATGATCTTATCATCTTTTTTCAATTCTGCCATGGCGTGAGTCTCGCTTTGATTCTTTCTTCCGCACCGAAAAGTCGGCACAAATACATTATAAACGATTTTAAAGAAAATACCAACAATTTACAATTATTTTTTTTACGTACGACAAAGTTTTTTACGCGGGCGCGCGCAAGCGCGCGCCCGCGCGGGAAAGCGTCTGCATAAAATAAAGCAAGCCGCCGCGCGGCTCCGCAGAAACGTCGCTCCGCACCCCGCGGCGGCTCCGCGGAAACATTGCCCCGCACCCCGCGGCGGCTCCGCAGAAACGTCGCTCCGCGCCCCGCGGCGGCTTCGCAGAAACGTCGCTCCGCGCCCCGCGGCGGCTTCGCGGAAACATTGCCCCGCGCCCTGCGGCGGCTTCGCGGAAACATTGCCCCGCGCCCCGCGGCGGTTCCGCGGGGCGCGGGGTTTGTGCCGCAGAAGACGGGTTGGCGATTGAGCGGCGGCAGGGGACGGCTTTAAAATTTTGATAAAAAAAAGCGCAGAAAATTCTGCGCTTTTTAAAAAGAAATCTCTTTTTGAATTTGATTATTCCGCTTTTTCCGCGGCTGCTTTTTTCGCCCTTGTTTTCTTGGGCTTTTCCGCAGCGGGAGCTTCGGCAACGGGAGCTTCGGCAGGGGTTTCCTCTTTTACGCTCTCGGTGACAGCCTTCGGGTTTGCTTTGAGGGCATTCAGGCTTTTTGCCAATGCAGACTTTTTGTTCGCCGCGTTGTTCTTGTGGAGGATTCCTTTGCTTGCAGCGGAATCGATAACAGAAACGGTTTCGGGCAGCAGCTTTTCAGCGGCTTCCGCGTCGCCTGCGGCCAAAGCTGCATTAAACTTTTTGATGGCGGTCTTTACGGAAGTTTTGATCATTTTGTTTTGAGAATTTTTCTTTTCGGTAACGACCACGCGTTTTTTCGCAGATTTGATGTTAGGCACTTTGCTTCTCCTTTCAATGGTTACTCATTTAATATCTCCGCTATTTTATCATAAAAAAAATTGCTTGTAAACTGTTTTTTGTCAAAATGTGTAATTTATTCTCGGGAAAATTCATATATTTTCGGAAATCGAATCATCGGGAGGGCGAAGCGAGTGGCGGAGGGATACATAGCGTTCTTTGACAGCGGGATCGGCGGGCTGCATCTTTTATCGGAATTTCATCGTCGGTGTCCGTGGCAGCCGAGCATATATTTCGGCGACAATGAAAATGCGCCGTACGGCGGGAGAGGGGAGGATGAAATTTTGAGGCTGGCGCGGGCGGCGTTCGAAAAGATATGCAGGTTCCCCGTGCGTGCGGCTGTGATCGCGTGCAATACGGTCACGGCGGAGTGCGTCGATATTTTGCGCCGCGAGCATGATTTTCCCATCGTGGGGATCGAGCCTGCGGTCCGTCCCGCGGTCAGGTTTGTGCGGGAGGGGGATATTCTGCTGCTCGCCACGCGCGCGACGCTCGCGAGCGCGCGCGTCCGAAAACTTGTCAGCGGGATCGGCGGGCGTTCCGCGATCATACCGTACTGTCCCGCAAACCTCGCGGGGGATATTGAAAAGGCTGCCCCCGATTTTTCGGGATTGGATGTCGGCGCCTGCCTGCCGCAAGGCAAATTCGCCGCGGCCGTCCTCGGCTGTACGCACTACATTTTTCTCGCTTCGCAGATCGCGCGGCGGCTGAATTGTCCCGTTTTCGACGGCGTTGCAGGGACGGTTGACTACTTGCTGCAGATTGCAAACATTTGTTCGAAAAATCCGCCCAAAATCGACAAAATCAGCCCGATTTTTATCGGAAATTCGAAAAACAAGAACAGAATGCTTTTTGAAGAGCTTTTTTGATACAAACAAATGTTTATATTTGACCGATAATCCCTAAAAAACGGAAAAAATTTTTTAAAAAAAGGGTAAAAAAATAAAGTAAGTGGTTGACAGTGGTCAAAAGTGGTGATATAATGGAAACATCTTAAACGGGGAGAGAGGGAAAGTGTATTCTTTCAACGGAAGGTTCAACAATCGTTTGGACGATAAAAACAGAATACGCATTCCTGCGAAGTTCAAAGCGGATCTGGGATCGGACTACAAGCTGGCGTTCGGGCCGGGGGAGAGTATCTACGTGATGCCGCAGAGAGAGTACCAAAAGATTCTGGACTCGTTCGGAGATGCTTCGTTCTTTGACGAAGAGGCGCAGAACGCGATCGCGATGTTTACGGGTATGGTGTATGATGTCAGCGAGGACAATCAAGGGAGGATCGTACTTCCGGCGGAGCTGAAGGAATACGCAAAGATCGATAAGGAGATCGTGATCACGGGGGCGGCGTCCTATGTACGCATCGAGCCTGCGGAGCGGTTTGCGAAGACTTCGGCGAACATGAACGTGAGTTCGGTATTCGCGAAGCTGAACGCATTGAAGAAGAATCAATGATAGAATTTTCGCATAAGCCCGTGATGCTGGAAGAGTGCATGGAAGGGCTGAGGCTGAAAGACGGCGGCGTGTATTTCGACGGCACGATCGGCGGCGGAGGCCATTCTTACGAGATATTGAAGCGGACGGCGCCTGGGGGGCGGCTGATAGCCACCGATCTGGACGATTGTGCGATCGAGGCGGCGGGGAAGCGGCTTCATGAATTTGAAGGGCGGTACCGCATTTACAAGAGCAATTACAAAGATTTTGAAAGAGTTCTTCAAGAGGACGGGACGGACAAGCTGGACGGGGTGTTGCTGGATTTCGGGGTATCGAGTTTTCAGCTGGACGAAGCGTCGCGCGGATTCAGTTACATGCAGGATGCGCCGTTGGACATGCGTATGGATACGGAGGCGGTATTGACTGCGGAGGACGTTGTAAACGGATACGCGCAGGAGAGGCTGGCGAAGATCCTGTTTGAATACGGGGAAGAGCGGTTTGCGAAGAACATAGCGGAGAACATAGTTCGGGAGCGTGCCAAAGCGAGGATCGAGAGGACGGGGCAGTTGAGGAAGATCGTGGAAGAGAGCATTCCGGCGAAATTCCGTCACAACGGGCCTTGCGAGAGGAAGACTTTCCAGGCGATCCGCATTGAAGTGAACGACGAACTGGGCGGGCTGGAAGAAGCGGTGCGCGGGCTTACGTTGCGATTGAAGAAGGGCGGAAGGATATGTATTTTGACCTTTCATTCGTTGGAAGACCGCATCGTAAAGAACGTATTCCGTGATCTTGCGACCGATTGCATATGCGACAAGAGCTTACCGGTCTGTGTGTGCGGAAGGAAGAAAGAAATCGAAATAATCACGAGAAAACCGACGACGGCTACGGAGCGGGAACAGAAGGAAAATTCCCGATGTAAGTGTGCGAAATTGCGAATAGCCGAAAGGATTTAGGAATATATTTAAGGAGAGAGGGGTAACATGGCAACAGGCGTTTTGGAAAGAATAAGGACAAACGAGCGCACGGACAGTTCATTGAAGGCATACGGAAAGCTGAGCGGAGGGGCGGAGCCTGCCGAGATGACGGAGGAGCAGAAGGCTCTCAATTTCAATTCGCGCATTTCGGACAACTACAAAAAACTTATCAATCCCGATCTTAAAAAAGCGGAAGAGATCATGGGGGAAGCGCCGGCGGAAACGTATGAGGAGCCTGTCTATGATACGCCCGAATCGTATGCGCGTGCGATGCTGTATCCCGAACGGGAACAGGAGCAGCCCGCGCCGCAGTTTGTGCATCAGCGGGTGACGGAAGATTTGTTCCGTGCCGACTCTCCCATTAATAATCGTATTGCGCAGATCGAAGCGCCCGCATACGAGCAGCCCGCGTACGAGCAAGCCGCATATGAGCAGCCCGCGCAGGCGTATGCCGAGGAAGCGAGTGAAGATCTTACGCCGACGATGACGACGATTCAATACCGCACCGACCTTTATCGGGAAGAGCAGAGAGCGGCGACGGAAGAGAAGAAAGGATATTCGATGACGGCGAAGGGCAAGCTTTTGATGTGTGTGTATGCGATCGTCGTGGCGGTAGTTTTGGCGCTGATCATCATCAACACGAGCGTGCTGAACAACCTGGATTCGAGCATTGCGGCGCGCGAAGCGGAGCTGAGCTCGGTGGCGGCGCAGGCGCAGGCTTTGCAGGACGAGATCAGCGAGCTGACGAGTGCAGAGTCGATCATCAGCCGCGCGGAAGAAGAGCTGGGCATGATCCGCGGCTGAAACAACTGAAAGATTTACGAACGAATTCCGGTCTCGCGTAGCGGCCTTTGGTTAAGGGTTGCGGGCAGGCCGGATTTTTTTTGCCCGAAAGGAGAAAAAGAGATCATACATAAACCCAAGCAGGATGCGGACGTGCCGTCCGCGACGCTTTTACGAAAGAGGTTATTTGCCGTTTTGCTGGCAATGACCTTTCTTTTTTTGGCAATTTTCGGAAGGTTTTTTTATATTCAGGTCGTAGAGGGGGGAAAGCTTCGGGCGAAAGCGATCGGGCAATGGACGCGTGAGATCCCGGTGATCGCATCGCGCGGGGAGATAACGGACGCGAACGGC
>CALVMA010000166.1 GCA_944341655.1 uncultured Clostridia bacterium
TGAAGGATATGGAAAAGGAGCTGGGCAAGGGAAACAAAAAGCCCGAAATTCTTTTCAAACTTGCGCAGTACGAGCTCACGCTCTTGGACTGGATCGAAGCGCATAAGGGGAGCCGCGAATACGTGGCTGTTGCAGGCAAGTGCTGGCCCGCGTTCCAGACGCAGTTCGGGTTTGTGCCCTGCTATGTGAACAGCCGTCTTACGGGCAGGGGGATCCCTGTGTCCTGCGAGGTGGATATCTACGGCGCGCTTTCCGAGTTTATCGGAACGGTGGTGAGCGAGGATGCGGTGACGCTTTTGGACATCAACAACACGGTGCCGAAAGATCTGTACAAAGCGGAGATCGCAGGAAAATACCCGTACAAGTTGACGGATACGTTCATGGGCTTCCATTGCGGAAACACGTGCAGCAAGAAACTTTGCTTCTGCGAGATGAAATACCAGAAGATCATGGCGCGCTCTCTTCCCGTCGAGGTGACGAACGGCACGCTGGAAGGGGACATTGCGGCGGGGGATATCACTTTTTTCCGTCTGCAGTCAACGTCGGACAACAAACTGCGCGCATACGTGGCGCAGGGAGAAGTTCTGCCCGTGAAAACGCACAGTTTCGGGAGCATCGGTATCTTTGCGATCCCCGAGATGAAGAGGTTTTACCGCCATGTGCTTATTGAAGGGAACTACCCGCACCACGGCGCGGTGGCGTTCGGACACTTTGGGAAGACGCTGTACGAGGTGTTCAAATACGTCGGCGTAGCGGCGGAGGAGATCGGCTACAATCAGCCTGCGGGCGTGCGGTATAAGACGGAGAATCCTTTTTGAGGGGAGGAACTTTGTTAAAAGGCAGGCAATGTGTGATAGTAAAACGGGTATGAAAATAAATGTTTTACTGCGTGCTGTTCGGGGGTCGGATGCACACATTTTCGGGCAGTGGTTGCCGGAAGGGTTGGACGGGTATTTTTTCCCTGCTGACGAGCATGATATGGCTGGTTTGATCGCTCAGTGGACTGCGGGGGAGGTTGCCGATCGACGTTTTTGGATGTTTATGGTTGAATGTACGGGCGAGGCGGTCGGTTTACTTTCTTTGTACGAGCAAGACGGCGCGCTGTCTGTCGGCGTGTCAGTGCGAAAGCAATACAGGCGCCGAGGTATTGCCGCTGCTGCGGTGTTTGCATCTGCCTCGTTGGCACGCCATATGGGATACACCCGTTTGGTCGGGCAAAACCGAACAGATAATTTGGCAAGCATTTCCCTTTGCAAAAAGTGTGGGTTTACGTGCATGGGGAAAAGCGTTAATGCGAAGAAAAACGAGGTTTTCTTTTGGGAACTTGTGCTTTGATAGAAACGCGGTGCATTTGTTGAGCAAAAAGGATGGCTTTATTGTATCGGAGGATAAATGAATACATATATCGGAATCGATCTGGGCACGAGCGGGACGAAGTTCCTGCTCGTCGCCGCAGACGGAACAATTTTAGCGGAAAACACGCAGACGTATGCGGTATCCTACCCGCACAGCGGCTGGAGCGAGCAAAGCCCGACGCTATGGTTTGCGGCGGCAACGAAAGGGCTGAAAGAGCTTCTCAAGGGACAGGACAAGTCGGCGGTGAAGGGCATTTCCTTCGGCGGACAGATGCACGGGCTTGTCGTTTTGGATAAGGACGACAATGTCATTCGTCCCTGTATTCTGTGGAACGACGGCAGAACGGAAAAGCAGACAAAATACTTAAACGAAGTCATCGGAAAAGAAAAGCTGTCCGAATACACGGGCAACATCGCATTTGCGGGCTTTACGGCGCCGAAGATCCTTTGGATGAAGGAGAACGAACCCGAAAACTTTGCGCGCATCGCTAAAATTATGTTGCCCAAGGATTACCTTGCCTACAAACTTTCGGGGGCGTTCTGTACGGACTATTCGGATGCGAGCGGAATGCTCCTTCTGGACGTAAAGAACCGCTGTTGGTCGCAAAAAATGTGCGACGTATGCGGGATTTCGGAATTCATGCTTCCCAAACTTTATGAAAGTTATGAAGTTGTGGGAACGCTGAAAAAGGAAATTGCCGAGGAACTGGGGCTTTCCGAAACGGTGAAAGTCATAGCGGGCGCGGGGGACAACGCCGCGGCGGCGGTCGGCACGGGCGTAGTCGGCGAAGGCGGGTGCAACATCTCTCTCGGCACGAGCGGAACTCTCTTTGTTTCCGCGACGGAATACAAAGAGGATAAAGTCAACGCGCTTCACAGCTTCTGCCATGCGGACGGCGGCTGGCATTTGATGGGGTGCATTTTGTCGGCGGCGTCCTGCAACGCGTGGTGGTCGGATAAAATCCTGGAAACAAATAACTACGCAAAAGAGCAGGAAGGTTTGGAAGATCTGCTCGGCAAGAACGGCGTGTATTTTCTGCCCTATCTGATGGGCGAGCGGAGCCCGCACAACGACGTGAACGCGCGCGGCGCGTTTATCGGGATGCGGCCCGATACGACGCGAAAGCAGATGACGCTGGCGGTATTGGAGGGGGTTACGTTTGCTCTCAAAGACTGCCTGGAGGCGGCAAAAAAGAACGGCATAGAGGTAAAAAAGACCAAACTGTGCGGGGGCGGAGCGAAGAGTCCTTTGTGGCGCAAGATCGTGGCAAACGTGATGAACATGCCCGTGGAAATTCCGCAGACGGAGCAAGGGCCCTCGTTCGGGGGCGCGATGCTGGCGATGGTCGGATGCGGGGAATACGGCACGGTTCAGGAGGCGGTCAACGGGATCGTCAAAGTCAAGGAAACCGTATATCCCGAAAAGCAAACCGCAATGCTGTATGAAAAGCGTTACGGGATCTTTAAGAAATTGTATCCCGTACTGAAAGAAGCGTATGCGGACATGGAGTAGAAGAATCAGCTTATAAGGAAGAAAGAAAACATGAAATTTACGGAATTACTGGCGGAAAAGAGCAAGGATATTTACGGCGCTAGGCCCGTAACGGCGGCGTTTTTGGGCGACAGCGTGACGCAAGGTTGTTTTGAATGCTATAAGGACGAGCGCGGCAACATCGAAACGATATTTGAGCGCGGCAATTCCTATGTGTCGAAATTCGGGGAAATCGTGAATATGTTGTATCCGCGGGCGCAGCTGAACATTATCAATGCGGGATTAAGCGGCGGAACGGCAGAACAGGCCGTGCAAAGATTGGAGCGGGATGTTTTGCGGTTTCAGCCGGATCTGCTGGTGGTAGGGTTTGCGCTCAATGACAGCGGCGGCAGGGAAGCGGGATTGGCAAAATATTGTGAAAGCCTGCGGGAAATTTTCCGCCGCGGCAAAGAGGCGGGGGCGGAAGTGATATTTTTGACGCCCAACCTCATGTGCGATTACAGCAGCGCGCATCTTACGGAGCCGATTTTGTCCGGATTGGCGAACGCATTTGCCACGGAAGCGGCGCGGGAGATGCTGGATAAGTATGTAAAAGCTGCGGAGGAAGTGGCGAAGGAAATGTCCGTACCCGTTTGCGACTGTTATTCTGTGTGGAAGAACATGCAAAAGAGCGGGGTGGACATCACGGCATTGCTTGCGAATTATTTGAATCATCCGACGAGAAAGATGCAATGGCTGGCGGCATTCAAATTGGCAGAGATGCTTTTCAGTGAATAAGCGTGCGATCCGCCGCGGAACAGTCTGTTCTGCGGCGGATCGCTTTGCAAAAAGGGGGAATTTTTCGGAGAAGGTAAAAAAATGCTGAAAAAAGGTAAAATTATAGGGCAAAATCAGTTGTAAAAAATTTTTTTATATGGTATAATCATCAAGCTGGATTTGGCAAGAATGCAGCATAAACGAATGAAATCCTGACAGGATTTCAAAAAATTCCCGCGAAATGCGGTTTTTATATTCACGGCCCCGTGGTCAAGCGGTCAAGACATCGCCCTTTCACGGCGGTAACACGAGTTCGATTCTCGTCGGGGTCACCACGAAAAAAGAGAGGCAGAAGCC
>CALVMA010000167.1 GCA_944341655.1 uncultured Clostridia bacterium
CAATAATTAGAGTTCAGGAGAACATTCCCATATGCGTCGAATAAAAAAAATTGTAAATAGTGTTTGGCTGCTACTACTTGTTTGTTTTTTCGTGGGATGTAGTAATTATATTCCAAAACAAGAGGATTTTGAGCTTTCCGTAAATATAGGCAAGACCGAATATTCGCAAGGTGAGGAGATTGAGTATACGGTCATACTAACTCGTAAGAGCGGAGGACGTGTCAAATTTCAAGACAGTTCAACGCTTTGTTGCACTTGCTTTGAATCTGTTGGCGTTGAACCATATTTTGCTCGTAATGACGATGTTGTCACGCATGCCATCGACAAAAACTATAAATATGAGGAAACCTATGTGATACGAACAGAATCCTATGAACCGGGGCGGTATTTATTGTCCATATGCTTTTATATGGATTCATTGGGGTATAACTTTAGTCAAGAAATTACAATTGCAGAATGAGCTCCGCAAATGAATCTATGGAAAAAGGCTTTGCCGATGAACATAAAAAAACAAAAAGCAGGCATAGAAACAAATAAAAAATCAAGGGCTTGCGGATAGTCCGCAAGCCCCGCGCTTTTTTGTTGTTCACATCTGATAGACGCTCGGCGATAAGCCTCATGGATAAACTTTT
The DNA here is from genome assembly GCA_944341655.1 of uncultured Clostridia bacterium. GTDB lineage: Bacteria > Bacillota > Clostridia > Christensenellales > Borkfalkiaceae > Borkfalkia. The sequence goes on from CALVMA010000167.1 coordinate 633, forward strand.
CAGCCCCGCCGCATTTATGCGGCGGGGCTGAAAAGTTTAAAGGCGATTATTTTAAGAATATTTCGATCAGACGCACTTCCAGAGGCGATAAGATAAAAGATAATTTCAGAGTGCTGTTTTCGATGTTCATGTCATATTTGACGATTTTGGGAGCGGAGGCGTTTTTCAGGTAATCGATGTCTTCCTTGTCGAGATCGCAGGCGCCCATTTCCAGCCATTTATCGAACGCGGAACCGAATTCCTGGTTTATGATATGTTCCTTGATCGTGCATTTTTCGGCGGGAATGTTTTCCAGTTTGAGAGTCAGATCTTTTTTGCCGAGTTTCGGGAAAGGCGTGTAGCGTTCGGTGTAAGTCATGTCGAACGTTTCGCCGCTGGCGAACAGGTGGTTGAAATGTTCGTAATTGTAGAGAACGATCTGAATTTTTCCGTACGATTTGGTGACAAAAAAGCCGTTTCCCTTTGTGATGAAAGTATCGCCGAGTTTCGTAAGGAGCTGAAGCGCGTGCCAGTGCGGCTTTTTGATCCCGTTGTAGGTGTATAGCCCCAGACCGCCGTGAAAGATGATGTTGCTGGGCTGTGTTTCTTCTATCAAGTCGGTGAGAACCCAATAAGCGAAGCTGTCCAGCCTGTCGTAATTTTCCAGCAAATTTTTCACGAGATAACAGGATTTAAAGCAGGTGTCGTTTAAAAGGTTTCTGTGGGATACGGTCAGGTTCCATTCGGTGAGGTAGACGGGAATATTCAGTCCGAATTCTTTTTTCAAAAGTTCGATCTGGTCGATGGTCTTGCTCAAAGAATTTTCGTCCATATTCAGCTGCGAATAGGTCAGTGAATCGGGGCGGGGAAAATCCGAAGCGTAAAAAGTGAAGTCGTTGTCGTAAAAATGCAGGTTTAAAAAATCAGGGGCGCAGTCGTTTTCGATCGCGAAGGACAAATAATTGCGGATAAAGTCTTTGGGGACATTGAAAACGATGCACAGGGAAGTCGAGCCGAAGCGGAATGCTTTGCCGAAACTTTTTACTACGCGGTAAGTGTGGCGGTAGAGCTCATAAAAATCCTCGGGAGGCAAACCGAACATGGTCGGCGAAGTATCCGGTTCGTTCCATACGCAGAACAACCAGCTGCGCACGGTTCTGTGTCCGTAGCGTTCGATCCAATGGTTCATGAGCGCCGCGATCATATTGTCCCATTTTTCGTAGCTTTTGGGCGGGCTGATGATCATGGGATGAAAGAATACGGTGTTTTCCGGATTTTTTGCCAGTTGTCTGGGCATGAAAGAAAATTGTACGATCGGCTTCAAGCCGATGGATAAAATATAATCGAACGCCTTGTCGATCATGAGATAGCTGTATATGGGATTGCCCTGTGCGTCCTCGCTGTAAAAGAGCATGTCGTCGGACAGTACGCCGTGAAATTTGATATATTCGAAGTTCATGGTTTTCTGCCATTCGGCGAGCATTTCGCGCACGTCGTCGTAGAGCAATTCTTTTGCCCTGCCGACGCTGGTCATCTTGCGGAAATTGCGGGAGAGGTATCCTTTGTCGGGAACGGACGCTCCGGACAAATCGATTTTTTCTTCCGAATAATTCTGCGACACGGGCAGATTGCTTTCGTTTTCGGACTGACCGCGCGGAGGCAGGTATTTGGCGAGGGTGTACAGGTAATTGGAATGGATGTCGTCCTGGACGGCGGCCATATCGTCTGCCGAGGAAGATCTTTTGCGATAGAGGCTGGGCGGCAACCCGTATCTTTTACGGAAAGCGGCGACGAAAGCTCTCGGGTCGGGGAATCCGTTGTCTAAGGCAATTTTTTCGATGGATTCGTCGCTGTTCATCAGGTCGGAAATGGCATGGCGCAGTCTGACGTTTGTGTAATAGGTCAGAAAGCTCATTCCGAAATATTTATCGAAAAATGTGGAGAGGTAGGGTACGGACAGGTGTGCGTATTCGGCGACGTCGCTCAAAGACAGATTGTTTTTGTAATTTTCATTGATATAAGAGGTCAAAAGTTCCTGTCGTTCGAGGTATTTCTTGGACAGCGGGCTTTTTTTATCGCCTTTGAAGGAGCAGAACAGCTCATAGATGATCAGGTTGAGCATGGAGCGCGTGAGATATTCGGGGCGCGGCGACGTGTCCGCGGATATTTTCACGAGCCGTGCGAGCAGATGTTTTAAATTATAGTATTTTTCTTTGGAAACGGATGCCGCCGAATTGCATTCAAAATAGGCGTCTTCGTGTTCGAGGAAGAGGGAGGGGTCTAATTTGAGCGCAACGAAGACACACCCGTCCGAGGAGGCGGAATATTTTTCTCCCGTATTCAAAAGAAAGATGTCTTCCTGCGATTCGGTGAGATGGCCCGCGTTGGTCACGACGGACAAGTTTCCTTGCGCGATAAAAATGAGTTCCGTTACGGTGGATACGCTTTCTTCTTCTCCGAAGAAATGCACGAGAGAAAGTTCGATGAGAAGCTCTCCAGCATTGCGCAGCAAATCGATTCGTTTCATAGCAACACCCCTTGCAAACAGTGTAACATAAAAAAAGTATATCGTCAAGGGAGGTGCAAAATATTTATATTTTTTTGACTGTTAAGATACAATTTTTAAGATAATGCTAAAATAATTGCAGGAAAAAAACGGTAAAAAAAATAAAAATAAGAACAAAAGCGGATAAATTCCGTTCTTGAAAATTTTTCGGAGCGAGGCTATAATGGAATGCGTAAAAGCAAGGAGGCGAAATCGGACGACATGGAAAACGAAGCGATACTCGTTTGTAAAGGCATAGTCAAGAAATTCGGGCCGGTCAATGCGCTCAACGGAGTGGATTTTGAAGTGAGGCGGGGCGAGATCCGCGGGCTGATCGGAGAAAACGGCTCGGGGAAGTCGACGCTCACGTCAATTATGGCGGGCATGCAGAAAGCGACGTCCGGCACGATGGAATACAAGGGGAAGCCTTGGGATCCGTCCACGATGGCGCAGGCGCAGGAGCAGGGTGTCTGCATGATTTTGCAGGAATCGAATACTGTCTGCGGATGTACGGTTGCGGAAAATATATTTGCGGGGCAGATCCAAAAATTTTCGAAATTCGGCGTCGTGAACATGAAAAAAATGACGCGGGAAGCGCAAAAGCTGCTCGATTCGTTCGGGGTAGGCAGGATCCGTGCGGCAGACAATATTGATAAATATACGTTTGAAGACCGCAAGATGATCGAGATCGTGCGTTCGGTCTCGTCGAATACGGAGGTTCTGGTCGTAGACGAAACGACGACGGCGCTTTCCTTTGATGCGCGTGAACTTTTTTACGGACTGATGAAAAAGCTTGCGGCGCAGAACAAGGCGGTCATTTTCATATCGCATGACATGGAGGAGATCTTGCAGCAGTGCACGCATCTGACCGTACTGCGCGACGGAGACATTATCGGTCATCTGACGGGAGAAGAGATGCGGCAGCCGGGGGCGCCCGAAAAGATCCGATATATGATGGTCGGGCGCGAGATCGGCGACGCGTATTATCGGAGCGATTACGATATTTCGCACGGAGAGGAAGTGGCTTTGGAATTTGAGGACGTATCCGTGGGGGAGATCAAGCACTTCAATTTGCAGTTGCACAGGGGCGAGATCGTCGGATTCGGCGGTTTGAGCGGCTGCGGGATGCGGCTGATCGGAAGAGCGGGATTCGGTTTGGAAAAACTTGCGACGGGCTGTGTGATGAAAAGCGGGGTCAGGATCAAGGATCCTTTGACGGCGATCCGCAACGGCATCGGTTACATAAGCAAGGACAGGGACACGGAAGCGCTGATCCTTTCGGCGTCCATCGCCGACAACATTGTTTTTCCGTCGCTGGATACGCTTTCGAACAAATCGTTTATCGATCCGCGCAAGGAAAAGAAACTTGTCAACAGGGAAGTGGACAGGTATCTCATCAAGTGCAATTCGCCGAAACAGCTTGTGTCGACGCTTTCGGGCGGCAACAAGCAGAAAGTAAGTTTTGCGAAGTGGACGGCGAAGGACAGCGACGTGATCATCATGGATTGTCCCACGCGCGGCGTGGATATCGGCGTCAAGCAGGCGATGTATGCGTTTATCGCGCAGATGAAACGGGACGGAAAGGCGATCCTTCTGATCAGCGAAGAACTCTCCGAGCTGATCGGTATGGCGGACAAAATCATCATACTCAAAGATTTTGCGGTATCGGGTGAGTTTATGCGGAGTCCCGACCTGAAAGAAACCGACATCATCGGTTCAATGATCTGAGGTGCGTTATGGAAGAGATCAAGAACGAGAGTAAAATGAAAAAGTTTCTGTCCAAAGTGATCGCCTATGTGCGCGGACACATTTCGGACGTCGCGTCGTATGCGGGGCTTGTATTGTGTCTGGTCGTGTTTTCGATCACGTCGAACGGAAGGTTATGGAGTTCGTACAACATTTCGGTTCTGACCGAATCGGTCTGCGTGTACATGATCGTATCGCTGGGCGCGCTGTTCGTGTATTCGATGGGATATATGGACATCAGCGTGGGGGCGCAGATGGGTGTTTATTGTCTTTTGATGATCTTTATCATCAATGCGACGGGTTCGCTGCTTTTAGCGTTTTTGGCGGTTTTGGTGCTGACTCTTATATGCGGCGCGTTCAACGGAGCGGTCGCGGTGTGGCTGAAACTTCCCTCGATCGTAACGTCGCTGTTTCTGATGTTCCTGTTCGGCGGGATCCAATATCTGTTGGTGGAGAGCACGGGTTCGAGCATTGTTTCGACAGACTTTGATTTTTCCTTTTTCCTTGAACCCTGGGTGATCATAGTGAGCATTGTGGTGGTAGCCGCGATCGTCTTTTATCTTTTCAACTTCACGAAACTCGGCAAATATACGCGCGGCATCGGGGCGAACGAGCTGACGACTTCGCAGTGCGGCGTAAATACGACCAAGTGGAAGGTGATCGCTTACATGGCGTTCGGCGTGTGTGTGGCGATCGGAACGCTGTTCCTGCTGGCGCGCACGGGCAGTGCGGGCAAAGGCACGGCGAGCAGTTATGCGATGGACGTAATGCTCGCGCTCATTCTCGGCGGTATGCCTCTTTCGGGAGGCATGAAATCCAAGGTGCGCTGTGCGCTGGTCGGCAGCTTTACCTACGCGCTGCTTTCCAACGGGCTCATTCTTTCAGGTGTGGATACGACGTTGGTTTATTTCATCAAGGCGATCGTGTTTATGATCGTTGTGGTGCTTTCTTGCAGAGACAGAAGCGGTCTTTTGCCCAGATGACCGTAGAAAATAAAAATTTTTTGGAGGTAGTTATGAAAAAATTTTTTAAGAAAATCGTCCTGTTTGTGACGGTGTTTGCATTGTGCATCGGCGTCGGCGTGTCGATCGTTGCTTGCGATAA
>CALVMA010000168.1 GCA_944341655.1 uncultured Clostridia bacterium
GGATCACCACGAGCCAGGATTGCTTTCAGATTGGCTTTGCTGATATATCTGACATTCGCACGCAGCGTTTCCAACATAACGACATTCAGCGTCTCCGCAATAAACACCGGCTTTTCAACGCGTTCCAGTTCCGTGATGATCTGATCGTATTCCGCATCAGTCTGATCATCCAGGACCTCATCCGCTTCAAAGTCGATATTATGCAGCACTCCATACGCCTGAATGATCCGGCGAGAATATAAAGCAGCATACAGCGTTTTAAATGTGTCGTAATCGAATACGTGATCACCCTGGAAACAGCCTTTGATTGCGTACTTGAACACCTGATGATAATTACCGTCAGCAGGATCCACTATCACGGAGTAACCTTGTCCACAGGTTTTTATACTGTCATAATTGACTTCTTGACCAGTTATCAACAAAAACCATACCTTTTGCATAAGGATCTCCAGCTCCGAAAACTTGCGCTCGAGCTTTGATCCTTTATATGAGTATTGATTCACATAGGACTTGTCCAGGACAAGCCCTTTTTTCATGATAAATACACAATGGAAATGCGGATGATATGTACGGTCATCCAGGTTCTGCGTGATCTCCAACGCTCTGATCGCGCCTTGAAAACCATACTTGCAAAAATTAATATGCTTGATCTTCTTCTGTCCCTTAAAATATCTGACCATGTATCCGAACTTCTTATACATGAGCTTCAACATGGGAAGCAGCGCATCTGAATCGCAGTTCGGTACCGTAAACACCACATGATAGAGATCAAAGTCTTTTGCATACTCATCCAGGATCGGCGTGTATTTGAGTTCGCGTTGTTGCGCTAACAGGCTTTGGCAGTTCTGGCAAAACCGATCCTTGCAGAGATTGATCCGTTTAATGCACTTCACTCCCTGCAAGCGATAATAATCAATATCGAAATACTTCGAGCAAAGATCTACCGACCTTGCCCGATTCTGAAACGTCAGATCATTTGTATCATCAAACATCTGATTGTAGAAGGCTGAAATCGTATCATTGAATCGGATCTTTTTTTCAATCCGTGTAAAATGCTCATACAACAATGCGAAATTTTCCAGGCTCATACGCTCTCCTTTTTTCGAGTGGGACGAGAAGTTTCTAATAGTTCAAGGCGCTCCCCCTTCGGGGGCGCGCGCGCCCTCGAAAACGGAGAATGCAAAACTGTCGTGTTTTACGCATAGATATAGATATTTAAATCACATATAAAATCCCCCTCGCGCATTCAAAATTTTATAAATTCGATCAGCCTTGCGAGGTTCTTCGGTCTGTCCTATACCGTGCCATACAATGATCAGGTGCCCTCTTTGTGGTTTTTCCGTCGGTATAAAACAGGTCAACAACAGTATTATTGTTATTTAAAGTTGTATGTCTAATTTGTTTGTCTAATTGGGCAGGAAAACGGATTGAGGGAATAAAAACTTTGCAAAACGGAGAATAGCTTATTCTGCCATACTTTTTTAATTATCAGATCAATAATATTGAGCGTAATCAACGCGATTTTGTTTCTTAAAGCCTGCCGCGTTCAATTATAAAATTACTGATTCGATTTCCTCTTGCCTTTTTTAATGGTTTGCGGTATAATTGATTTATGGAAGAAAAAAATTATTATCAAAGCCGAAATTTAAACAATTTAAAAAAAATCGGATATTTGCTTGATGAATTGCCCCCTTTTGTCGAAGATTATTTTGTAGGCATTGAAAATCAGACAAGCACACTCACCCGATTAAACTATGCTTACGATTTAAGGATTTTTTTCCATTACTTGATCGTTAATCGAAAAAAAGCTGCCTTCGTTCGTGATTTTACTTTACAAGATCTTGAAGACGTCACAGCAACGGATATTGAGCGTTTTTTAAGCTTTCTCTCCAGTTATGAGTTTAATGGGTGCGTCGAATGCTGTAACGAACGCGCAAAAGCGCGCAAACTGTCCACTATTCGCGCCATGTTCAAATATTTTTTCAGAAAAGAGAAAATAAAAGTAGATAATGCAGCAAAAGTTTTAATGCCAAAGCTCCATGATAAAGAAATTATACGTTTGGAAGTCAATGAGATCGTCGATTTATTAAATTGTGCCGAATCCGGTATCGGAATGTCAGGCCAACAACGCGCTTACCACGATCGAACAAAGATCCGCGACGTTGCCATACTCACCCTTTTCCTTGGGACCGGAATACGAATCAGTGAACTTGTTGGTTTAAATAATGACGACATCGATTTTACTTCCAACAGTTTTAAAGTCACGCGCAAAGGCGGAAACCAATCCATACTCTATTTTTCAGACGAAGTAGCCGAAGCTCTCGCTCGCTACATAGCTTATAAAGAAGATGACAAAAACACTCCTTCCGGAGAATCTGCACTTTTTTTATCTCTGCAAATGAAACGTATCAGCGTACGCGCTGTTGAAAATCTTGTAAAAAAATACAGCAAGATTGTAACTCCGCTGAAAAAAATTTCGCCCCATAAATTGCGCAGCACATACGGCACACAGCTTTACAGGGAAACGCAGGATATTTATGTGGTCGCCGATGTCTTGGGCCATAAAGACGTTAACACGACTAAGAAACATTACGCGGCTATCGATGAAGACGCGCGCCGTTCTGTTGCGGATAAAGTACGTTTGCGCGAAGAAAATGATAAGAAAGTATAATTTTATACCATACATAGTACTATGCAAACAATAAAAAACCTGGAATTGGACTCTGAAATTCAAGAAAAAGTTTATATCATCCAACCAATGTGCGACGACTATAAATTGTTGCAGGAAGAAGCCGTCGCATTGATTGAAAGCGCCGGTGCGGTATATGCCGGTACGATCTATCAAAAAATCCGTGAAGTCAGCCCTGCCACTTATATCGGTTCGGGCAAAATTGCGGAGTTAAACGAGCGACTGAAAGACTTGGACGTTACCGTTTTGTTTAACGGCGATTTGTCGCCATCGCAAACATTGAATATATCTGCGGCATTGGGCGATAAAAAAGTTATTGACCGCACTACCCTTATCCTTGCCATTTTTGCAAAGAACGCAAAAACCAATGAGGGGAAATTGCAGGTCGAGCTTGCTCAATTAAAATACATTTATCCGCGCTTAAAAGGAAAAGGTTCGGCTCTGTCCAGGCTTGGCGGCGGAATCGGTACGCGCGGCCCGGGGGAAACAAAACTTGAAACCGACCGCAGGCGGATCCGCGTGCGTATTGCATATCTGGAAGAACGCATTGAATCGTTGAAAAATACAAGAATGCTGATTTCTTCCCGCAGGAAAAAACGCGAAGAACGCACTATTTCTTTGATTGGTTATACAAACACGGGAAAGTCCACTCTTTTAAACTTGCTGACGTCAGCCGACGTTTATGCCGAAGACCGCTTGTTTGCGACATTAGACCCAACCTCCAGGGCTTTGGTGATCGACGGAAGCAAATTTTTGCTTACGGATACGGTTGGTTTTTTACGAAACCTGCCACACAACCTGATTTCCGCATTTCATTCTACATTGGAAAGCGCATTGAATTGTGATTTGGCTTTGATAATTTGCGATGCAACCGGTAATTTCGAAATGCAATTAAAGACGACGCTCGATACCCTCAATGAGCTGGACACGCATTGCCCCTACCTGATCGTTATGAACAAGAGCGAAAATATCGATAATTTTGATGCGTATCCCCACGGGAGTATTTTTATTTCGGCAAAAGAAAATTTAGGAATAGAAAGCTTAAAATCTGAAATTTTACGCTTTTTCAGCGCATCGTACACCGATACCGTTCTTTTTGTTCCTTACGATCAACTGTCTGCCTACAATAAAATAAAAAAATACCTTGACGAAAAAAAATTCTTTTATTTGAACGAAGGAATAAAAATTTCGGTTCGGATACCCAACATCCATTTATTCAGATTTGAGCCTTACTTTTATAAAAATTAGCGGAGACTGTGTAAACCGTTTAGCATCAAAACACTGAACTTATCATCAGCACCATACTTTTATCTGATTTGCATTTTTTTATAATGCGAAACGCCCTTCAACAAAAAATGTTCAAGGGCGTTTCGCTTTTTTAAATTTAATAAACCGATTGCACGGCATTTACAAATATTTTTAAAAAACAGGCATTCAATCATTCGATTTTGATGATTTCGTCCTCATCCAGATCTTTTAAGAAATCGGGCAAATCCGATACGGAATCCGAAGATTCACCGTTTTCCGGCTGTTTCTTTGGCGGCTCAGCCTCTGACGCATTTACGCTTTGCGCCGAATCATCGGATTCCTTATCAACGTAGACATTGTTGGCGTACAAATAAGAATCCGGCTCGTCGCTGTGCAATTTCGCGATGTTTTCCATCAGAGTATCGTAATCGGGCAAATCCTCGATGCTGTTCAAACGAAATCTTTTCAAAAAGTTATCCGTTGTCGCATATAAGATCGGCCTTCCGACGGCGTCTTTCCTGCCAACAGGCTCGATCATTTTTAATTCGAGCAAAGTATGTATGGCATAATCGCAGTTCAAACCGCGCAAAGCCTCCAGCTCGCCTTTCGTGATCGGCTGTTTATAAGCGATAATAGCGGAACATTCTAAGATCGTACGGGTAAATTCTCTTTCTTTGATCGGATTGAGCACGGACGAAACATAATCTTTATATTCCGGATTGCTGGACAGTTGCAACTTTTTGTTGAACACCAAAAGCCGCAATCCGCCGCGCTCTGAATATCGTTCCTGTAATTTTTTCGCCGCGTTTTTAATATCTTGGTCGCTGACGCCCAATTTTTCGGCAATAATATCGATAGGAACCGGATTTCCAGAAACAAATAAAATGCTTTCAAGTATGTTACTCAAATTCTCCAAGATCTCCAAAGCTCTCCTCCTCAGTCCGTTCCGGGTTATACTTTATTATGATTTTTTCAAAAGTTGACGTTTGCTCGACTTTGATAAACTGATGCTTTAACAATTCCAACAATGCCTGAAAGGTTGTGATGATCTCATTGCGGCTTGAATGAGGCGAAAACAATTCGTCAAAAGCGACCTCCCCTCTTTCATTTACCGTTTCGCAAATATACGCGGCCCTGTCCGGAATGGTATAGACGTCTTTCGGGATTTCTCGCTGAACACCTTCGTCGCGCAGGCGCGCTTCTTGACGCAGCATTAAGTCCGTGAAAGCTTTTAACAAACCGTCCAAATTGAAATCTTTGTAAACAATTTTTGCTTCGCCGACGTTTTTATCGGGTTCTTTGTAATAGTAGCCGATCGTTTCAAGCTCTTTAAGTTTTGCACTCTCTTCTTTCAGCATTTTATATTCTTCCAAAGCCCGGATCAAAACGGATTCCGCATCCTCTTCTTCCGATTCAGGTTCTACGATTGCAGGCACCAAACTTTTGGCCTTGATTTCAAGAATTGTTGAAGCAATACTGAGATATTCGCTCGCCTTATCAATATCGATGTACGGCAAACCTTTCATATAATCCAAAAACTGTTCCGTAACTTTCGATACGAAGATGTCTTTTATTTCAATCTGCTCTTGCTTTATCAGATACAAAAGCAAATCCAACGGGCCTTCAAAATTATCAAGAACAGTTGTATAATCAACTATTGATTCAAATTTTTCCGAAAGATCTTTTGTCATCTAAAAACAAGCCCCCATAATAAATAAATCGGCTGTGCTATAAAGTCAGTCACGTAACTCAATATATACCCCAGGATATCGACGTAACCGAAAATTTGCGCCGCAAAATAAAACGCCGTATAACTGCTGAGAATATTGACGAGAAAATGGATCCCGATCAAAACCAGCAATATAATGTATCCGTATTTTTCAAAAAAACGATAAACTTTTCCGCGTTTATGGTTGAGCGCCTCCACCACTCTCCAACCGTCGAGCGGCGGAAGCGGAATCAGATTAAAAACACAAAACGACAAAGAATAAGTGCATAAAAACAGAGTAAACTCTTTTAAAAAAACATCCAATGCTATAAGCGGAGTCGATAAATACAACAAAGCCAGCAAAAACAGAGGGTAGAAAAAAAATACCGAAAGATAATTTATCGCAACGCCGGCAATCGCCGTCAACGTTAAGCCGCGTTTATAATGACGAAAATTATTGGGATTGATGGGCACGGGTTTTGCCCAGCCAAATCCAGCAAACGCAAACAACAAAAGCCCGAGCAAATCAAAATGACGCATCGGGTTCATTGTAAGCCTGCCCGCAAATTTGGGGGTAGGATCGCCGCACTTGTACGCAACAAAAGCATGCGCAAATTCATGCATCGATAAAACAAGGGCCACGGCAACAAAACTGGCGGCCAATGAAATAAATTTCAAGATAATTTGATCCATAATAAAATTATACTATACCCGCCGAAAAAAAGCAAGACAAACGCAGTAAGCATATCAGATTTTCATTGGTATGGACTGTCAAACATTTTCGAAAAATTGCGAAACATGAAATTTTCCGTAGATAAACCACGGGAACGGCCGCATTGAAAATGGCCGTTCCCGTTAACATTGATTTTAAAAATCTTACTTTAATCTTTCGGGGATCACGTCGTTACGGACAAGATCCTCGTACGTCTGCGGTTTGACTATATATTCCGCAGACCCGTTGTTTACAAGTACAACCGGCGGAATGAGATTGCGGTTGTAATTGCTCGCCATAGAATAATTGTACGCGCCCGTGGAAAGCACGGCGAGGATATCCCCGCTGTGCGCTTCGGGAAGCATAACATTGGCGCAAACGATGTCGCCGCTTTCGCAGCATTTTCCCGCAATGCTGACTGTTTCCGAAGCAGGTTCCTTGGCACGATTGGCCAAAACAGCCGTATATTTTGCCTGATAGAGCGCATAGCGCGGGTTATCAAACATACCGCCGTCGACAGCAACGTATTTTTTTATTCCGGGAATATCTTTGATCGTTCCGACCGTGTACAATGTGATCCCCGCCTCGCCGACGATCGATCTGCCCGGCTCGACGACAAGATAAGGCTGCGGAATATCGTATTCTTTGGATTTGATTTTTATTTCGTTGATCACGGCGCTCAAATACTGCGCATAATCGGAACAGGACAATTTCGCATCCTCGTCCGTGTACCAGATGCCATAACCGCCCCCAAGGTTCAAAACCGATGTCAGGAAGCCGAATTTATCGTATATATGCTTCATGAACGCAAGCATTTTATCCGCTGCAAGCGTAAAAGACTGCTTTTCAAATATCTGAGAACCGATATGACAATGATAACCTTTTAAGCAGATATTTTTCTTGCCCAAGGCGTATTCGGTCACTTTTTCCGCCGCACCGTCCGAAACGGAAAAACCGAATTTACTGTCCGTTTTCGCCGTCTGAATAAAGCGATGC
>CALVMA010000169.1 GCA_944341655.1 uncultured Clostridia bacterium
ACAAAAAAAACACGGTTATACTCGCTTGGGACGAATAAACCGTGTTGCCACCCAAATTCACAGCGCTTTGCCCGCGCCGCCTCTTTACAGGTACCGTCATACCCTCTTTCTGTAACGTGAAAGCCACGTCGGAAACTACTCGGCAAACCCTTTCGCCCCCGCCCTCGGTAATCCATTCACTCTGCGTCAAACTGCCTTTATCCCACCGCCAAAGGCTCTCTGAAAATTTGCGTTAGCAGGCTACTCCTTTACCTCACAGGTTTTCTCAAATATAGCACGACGAAATTTAATTGTCAACTGTTTTTTTTATTTTTTTTGCAAAAAATTTTTCCGCGAAAAGTTATATGCAAAGCATATAAACCCCGAAAAATTTTTTTCGGGAATGGAAAGAACAATTCCGCGCAAACTATGGGCATGAAACTGTTTACCTGCGCGCTGCTCTGCGCGGCGATGCTCTGTTTTCCCGCGGCAAAGGCGCGGGAAAACAGAGCATACGCATCGGACGATCCCGCTATACGCACCGTGTGCCTCACCTTCGACGACGGCCCCACCGATTCCACCACTCCCAAAGTTTTGGACGTCCTGGAACGGGAAAACGTTCCCGCCACCTTCTTCGTGATCGGGAGACAGATCGGGCGCAGAAAAGATATCCTGCGCCGCATTTACGGCGCAGGCCACGCCATCGGCGTGCACACTTACTCGCACGAGTACAAAAAGATTTACTCCTCCCCTCAAAAACTGCTCGAAGACATCGCCCTTTGCCGCACCGCGATCCGCAAAGTCCTCCCCGATTGGGATTCCATGCTCTACCGCTTCCCGGGAGGCCAGGCGGGACTCTCCGAAAAACTCGTTTCCGCCGTGCGCGAAAAAGGGTACCGCATCTGCGGCTGGAACGCCTCCGTCGAAGACGCCGTCTCCCCCTTCGCCAAAGCCGACGACCTGTTCGACAACGCGCTGCGCTCCGCCGCCGGGAAAGACCGCGTCGTCCTCCTTTTGCACGACGGCGTGGGCTACGCCGAAACCGTACGCTGCCTGCCGCGACTCATTGCCCATTTCCGCGAAAACGGTTACCTCTTTCAGACACTTTAAAACGCAAAAAGCCGCCCGCAAACAACGTTTGCGGGCGGCTTTTCCCACTCTTCGAAACAAAGGGCGCGCAGAGTTGACTCCGCACGCCCGCTGTTTGCCTTTTATGAATTTTCCGCAGGTTTTTCTTCCGCTTTCGCTTCCGCGGTCTCTTCCGCTTCGTTTTCCGCCTGCAATTTGTCCAGCTCGATGTCCGCCGTGGAAGGCGCAAGGCTGGTGATCGCCTTATCCTCCGCTTCTTCCTGTTCCTTGGTCGGCTCCTTCGTGTTCGGAATGATCAGGTTGAGCAGGATCGCAACGACCGTCGCGATCGCCAGCGGGGAAATTTCCACGTCGCCGATCATGACTTTATAAATCGTATTGCCCGTAACGTCGCCGATCAAACTCATCGCGCCCATGCCCAGACCGATCGCAAGCGTGACCGATACGACGATAAGATTTTTCGTGTTGTTGAAATCCACTTTGGAGTCCACAAGCGTGCGCAAGCCCGACGCGGAGATCATGCCGTACAGAATGATGGACGCGCCGCCGATGACGGGCGCGGGAATGGTTGCAAGAAAATCAGCAAATACGGACAGCATGCCGAAAATGATCGCAAGGCACGCCGCAAAGAAAATATTGCGGGGATTGTAGTTTTTCGTGATCGCGAGCACCGCCGTGTTCTCACCGTACGTCGTGTTCGCGGGGCCGCCCAAAAGACCGCTGACCGCCGTAGCGATACCGTCGCCCATGACCGTGCGGTGCAGGCCGGGATCGACCATGAAATCTTTGCCGCAAACCGTGCTGTTTGCGCTGATGTCGCCCAAATGCTCCATGAACGTGACGATCGCAAGCGGCACGATCATGAGGATCGCGGACACGAGCGTCGTTCCGAACGTGGGCGACGAGAAACCGAGATAGAAGGAAAATTCTTCGCCGATGTGCTGGAAAATAACGATGCGCTCCACACTGAACGCCAAAGAACCGTCAAAATGACTGAAAACATTGTTTTCCTGCACGATGTAGCTCATCAGACTGCCGCCGGGGACAAGGCTTATGATAAACGCATAAATATATCCCACTGCAAATCCCAGCAGAATAGGAATGACTTTCAGGAAAGACTTGGGCTTCGCATACGCGTTCACCAAGATCATGGTCAGCGCCGTCACGATCGCCGTCGTCCAGCTCTTCCACGCCGCCGCACTCGTAACGCCGATGATGTTGCTCTGAAACGCTTTCGGCGCCAGGATCATACCGATGATCAGCACGACCGGTCCTACCACGATCGCAGGGAACAGTTTTTTCACTTTCTGCACGCCGACGTATTTGATGATGATCGCAAAAATGACATACACGAGGCCTGCCAGAACAAGCGATATCGCAACCGCCGCAACAGACTCCCTCCACGCATCGCCGTATTTCACTTTATCGCTTCCCACGACCGCGATCAATGCAGGCAAAAACGCAACGCTCGAGCCCAAAAACACAAGCACTTTCTTCTGCGCGATGAAATAGAAAATGATCGTGCCGATACCTGCGGCGATCATCGCCATCGCGATGCTCATGTTCGCAAGAATAGGCACCGTGATCGTCGCGCCTAACATCGCAAACATATGCTGAAAACTCAATGCCGCGTCTTTCGCCGTCAGCGGCAGTTTTCTGCTGTTGGACATAACTTCCTCCTGAATCTTTCTTCTTCGGCTCCCCCGCCGCGCCCCGCCGCGGGAATTCCTATCTTTTTTATTTTACTATAAAGACTCCCGAATTGCAATCGATTCGCACCGTCAAAACATATTTTCATCACATTATTTTCACAAGCCTCGCTTTTTCCCCGACGTTATATCGTAACTCAATCGCACAAGCTCGCATATTTCTTCCTTCGGCACGTCCGCATTCATCCGCACGGTGATCCAGTGCCTCTTGTTCATATGATACGCGGGAAGTATCCCTCGGTAATTCGCCGCCAAAATCCCCGAAAGATCGGGCGGACATTTCAAATTCAGACAGAATTCCCCCTCTTCTTCCCCCAAATACCGCCCCGGTACTTCCAGCCATATCCCGAACCACTTACGCGTATATCCGTGACGCAACACCACCGTCTCAAAATCTTCCGAAAACGGCTGATCCGCTACCGCGCCTCCCAACGATTCCACAAACAACATCAATTCTTCTTTTTCCATGTTTGTATTATAACGCGGCAAAATAAATTAATCAACACATTTTCTCAAACAGTCGAACTTTCTCTAAAATTCCGTGCAAGTGTTGATTTTTTTAAAGCTTTGTGATAAAATAAGGTTATCGATAATCGATTAAGGAGGATATTTATGGCTAAAAAATCGAAAATCAAAATGTATGTGCCGGGGGCGATCGCTTTGATCCTCGGCGTTGCAACTTTTTGCATGATGTTTCTGGACGCCGTAACTTATACGGGGAAGATCTTGGGAACAAATTTCTCTTTCTCGGGGATGCAGCTCGCTTTCGGCAGCAAAATCGAAGTGATCGAAGGCGTGTCCGTTTCCGAACTTTCCTTTAACATCATGACTACGCTCGCATTCTTCCTGCCCTTGATCGGCGGCGTGATCTCTTTGATCACCGGAAAAAGCTTTTTCGGCAAAATCCTCGCGACGGCCTGCTTCGTCGTCGGAGCCGTGTTCCTGTTCAGCACGACCGGGTTTACCTCGATCAGCTACGGCAGCACCGAAGTCAAAGACGGCATCCTGCTGGTCTACAACGAATCCCTCGCCGTAGGCACGATCATTGCGGGGATCCTTGCAATCATCGGCGCCGTGGTTTGCTTCTTCAAAGGCACGATCGCAAAAATGATCGGCTGACACATCAAAATTACCGCGGCGTCCGCAAAACATTTGCGGACGCCGCTCTTTTTATTTAAAAAAGTGCCGCCGCGCAGTTTCCTGCGCGGCGGCACTTTTCGCAAAGAAAGCCCAAAGCCTTCCTCCGCCGTAAACCCATGCAAACAAAGCGTCTGCCGTCAAACGCCCGCAATGCCCGCACAATACTTCCCCCCGCCGCCCTCTTTTTCAAGACTTTCCCTTTGTCCAGTCCGAAAACACACAGCCGCAATAATTCTGGCGGTACAACCCATATTGTTCGGCGAGCCGTACCGAACGCAAATAGCCGTTTTCCTTCTTAAAATCCGAATACAGCCATTTGACACCGTATTTTTCCTGCAATTTTTCGCCGATTTCGTTCAGCCATGCCGCATTTTTGTGCGGGCTCACCGAAAGCGTCGAACAAAAATAATCGAAACCCTGTTCCTTTGCCGTGCGCGCCGTATAATCCAAACGCAATCTATAACAGGCATAACAGCGCGCGCCGCCTTCGGGTTCCCCCTCCAGCCCGCTCGCCGCCGAAAAAAACTCAGCGGGATCGTAGCCGCAATCCATAAACCCCGCCCAGCCCGTTTCTTTCAAAAGCCGTATTTGCTCCGCCTTGCGCTTTTCGTACTCCGCTTCGTCCGTTATGTTCGGATTGTAATACAAAACAGTCACCGAAAAATACTCTTTCAGCACTTCCAGACAGCGCGATGAACAGGGCCCGCAGCAACTGTGCAGCAAAAGACGTTTCCCCGCCTCCTGCGCCGAACAGATCTCTTTCATCCGCTTGTTGTAATCTGCTTTATTCATGCCGCTATTTTATCACGCTACGCGTAAAAAAGCAACCGCCTGCATGCAAATATCGAAAGCGCTTCCCTTTCGCTCATTTTCCGCTGTCCCCGTAGTTGGACAGCACGCGCGCGGAAGGATCGTCTACCTTGCAGCCCGCCCAGCGTTTGTTCGGCATCCAAAAATCTTTGATCATGCCCGCCTGCCCGGGATAATACTTTTCGAAAATCTCGCGGTACAGCAAACTTTCTTTGGTAAACGGCTTCGCATGATAGGAATACTTTTGTGCGATCTCTTTCCAATCGCTGCCGTATATCCCTTCCGCGTACTCTTTCAAATCGTCCACCATCGAATGCCCCACCGCATCCGAAAACGCCGCCTTTTCCCGCCATAGTATCGAGTCGGGCAGATAGTCCCCCTCGACCGCTTTGCGCAAAAGATATTTGCCCTTTCCGTATTTGTTCATCTTCAGCTCCGGCGACACGCTCATGACGTACTTCACAAAATCCAGATCCCCGAACGGCACGCGCGCTTCCATCGAGTTCACCGATATGCAACGGTCGGCACGCAATACGTCGTACATGTGCAATTCCCGCACACGCTTTTCCGATTCCTTCTGAAACGCCCGCGCGTCCGGTGCAAAGTCCGTATATTTGTACCCGAAAAGTTCGTCCGATATCTCGCCCGTCAGCAATACGCGCACATCCGATATCTCATGGATCTTCTTGCAGATCAGATACATTCCCATCGACGCCCGAACGGTCGTTATGTCAAACGTGCCCAGCGCCGCGATCACTTTCTCCAAAGACGACAATACCTCTTCCTTCGTCATCAGGATCTCCTGATGAATGCTGCCGATATGCTCCGCCGCCTCCCGCGCATATTTCAGGTCGATCGCGTCTTTATCCATGCCGATCGCAAACGTCTTGATCGGACGGTTGAGTATGCGCGACGCGATCGCACACACCAGAGACGAATCCAGCCCTCCCGACAGCAAAAAACCTACGGGCGCATCCGCATCCAGACGTTTCCTCACTCCCTCCGTCAGCTTGATGCGGATGTTGCGGCAGACCGCCTCCATATCGTCACCCAGCGGCTCCGCGCTCTTCGCTATGTCGCAATACCGATGAAATTTCCCCTTCCGATAATAACACCCCGGCGGAAAAGGCAGAATTTCTCCCACCGCCAGTCCCGTAAGGTTCTTCGGTTCGCTCGCAAATACGATCGCCCCGCCGTCGGTGTAT
>CALVMA010000170.1 GCA_944341655.1 uncultured Clostridia bacterium
ACTTCCAGCTTGTCCACGACGATCAGCTCGCCGTCCGCCACTTTCTTGGAAAGCGCCGAGAACAGCGCGCCGCGCCTGGCTTCCACGTTCATCTTCTTGGAGAAGTCGCGGCTCTTGGGCGCAAACACCACGCCGCCTTTGATCCACTGCGGCGCACGGATGGATCCCTGACGCGCACGGCCCGTGCCTTTCTGTCTCCAGGGCTTTATGCCGCCCCCGCGGACTTACGTCCTCGTCAGCGTGCTCTTCGTGCCCTGCCTGTCATTGGCCAGACGCGTTACCACCGCCTGATGGATCAGGGGTTCGTTGTATTCCGCGCCGAATATCTTATCGGAAAGGGTCATCTCCCCTGCTTCCGAACCGTCCATTTTATAGATTTTAACGATAGGCATTTCTGTTTCTCTCCTTATTTGGACTTGACGCTGTCACAGACCGTGACGATGCTGCCCTTCGGGCCCGGGATCGCACCCTTGATCAGGAGCGCGTTTCTCGCCGCGTCCACCTTGACGACTTCAAGGTTCTGCACGGTCACTCTCTCGTGTCCGTACTGCCCCGGCATATGCTTCTGCTTGAATACTCTGCTCGGCGTCGAGTTCGCTCCCATGGAACCCACTTCCCTGTGCACAGGGCCGACACCGTGCGTCTCTTTCAGACGGCGCTGGTTCCATCTCTTGATGACGCCCGAAAATCCGTGACCTTTCGAAAGCCCCGCCACGTCTACCTTGTCGCCTTCCTTGAAGGCGTCCGCCGTGACTTCCTTGCCCACTTCGTAAGAGCTCAGATCCGCAAGACGGAACTCTTTGAGCACTTTCTGCGGCTTTACGCCCGCTTTCTTGAACTGTCCGAGCTCAGGCTTGTTGATGCGTTTCTCCGTCGTCTCGTCAAAACCCAGTTTCAAAGCGGCATAGCCGTCTTTTTCCACCGTCTTGATCTGCACCACGGGACAAGGGCCCGCTTCCACTACCGTGACAGGGATCACTTTCCCTTCCGGAGTAAAGATCTGCGTCATGCCGACTTTGCGGCCGATGATTGCTTTATTCATTGATAAAGTTCACTCCTTAAAATTTTTATTGCGAATACCTTGATTTTACAAAGTATTTCCTGTCATTTTCTTTGCGCACCCGCATGCGCGCGCTTCTATTTATAAAACAGAATCTTTACAGCTTGATCTTGATGTCCACGCCCGCGGGAAGATGCACGCTGTCCAAAAGTTTCGCGTTCGGGCTGTAAATGTCGATGATGCGCTTGTGCGTGCGGATCTCGAACTGCTCGCGGCTGTCCTTGTATTTGTGCGGCGAGCGAAGGATCGTCACGATCTCCTTTTCGGTGGGCAGAGGAATGGGGCCGCCGATCTTCGCGCCCGATTTCTGCATCGCGTCCACAATGCGCTGTGCCGCCAGATCTACGAGTTCATGATCGTATGCGGCGAGTTTGATTCTGATTTTCTGTCCTGCCATTTGTCTGAATTCCTCCGTTTTTTATACTAACTTTGTGTCAACTGCGCCGTGTGTGTCGAAGTGTCCGAGAAAAAGAAACGCCATTCAAATATTTGATTGAATGGCTGCACTCCGGTTAGTCGCAGGGATCGAGTCCCCACATTTGTCGGCATAAATTATCTTCGCTTTGGGCGCAATTATGCTGTATTTATCCTTGCAAACCCGAAGCGATTAAAGTAACTTTACGCCTCTACCCTATTACACAGCCTAAATATAATACCATACCCGTCAAGATATGTCAAACATTTTAGAATGCTTTTTTTGGTTTTTTTTGGCAAAAAAACAAAAAAAGCAGGGCGGACGCCCTGCTTTTTACTGTCTTTGCGGCAATTAGTCGATAACGACTTCCGCGCCTGCTTCTTTCATGCGGGCAGCGATCTTTTCCGCTTCTTCCTTGTTCACGCCTTCCTTGATCGTGCCGAGGGACTCAACGAGAGCTTTCGCTTCCGCAAGGCCGAGGCTCGTGAATTCACGGACAGCTTTGATGACTTCGATCTTCTTAGCGCCGATGTCCTTCAATTTCACGTTGAACTCCGTCTTCTCTTCCACAGCCTCGGCAGCAGCGCCCGCAGCGGGAGCGGCAGCAACGGCAACGGGAGCGGCAGCGCTCACGCCGAACTCCTCTTCCAAAGCCTTCACGAGCTCGTTGAGCTCGACAACCGTCATACCTTTGATCTCTTCAATGAACTTAGCGATATCAGCCATTTTAAATATTCCTCCGAATTGATTTTTAAATTATTTTTTCCGCTCCTGTTTCACGCCGCGGCGGAACGGCGGCGGCTCACGCCGCATTCACAGAAAAACTTAACCGTTTTTCTTTTCCGCGATCGCGTTGAGCGCGATGACCACGCCCCTGAGCATTGCGGAAAGCACGCCCGCGAAATTCGCGATCGGCGCCTGCATGGAACCGAGCATCTTTGCGATGAGTTCTTCTTTCGAAGGCATCGTCGCGAGAGCCTTGATCCCGTTGACATCTACGTAAGCACCGTCTACATAGGCGCTCTTCGGTATGATCTTTTCGGGCATCGCCTTCACCGCGTCCGCAAAAATCTTTGCGGCAGCCGTTTCGTCCGGGCTGAACGCGGTTGCGGTCGGGCCGTTGAGATCGTTATCGAAAGCAGTCACGCCGAGTTCGTTCATCGCCTTGCGCACGAGCGTGTTCTTATAAACCTTGTACTCGACGCCGACGGCACGGAATTTGTTGCGGAGTTCGGAAACTTCTGCGACCGTCAATCCTTTGTAATCCACAAAGACGACCGACTTGCTGTTCTGGATCTTCGCCTTGATCTCCTCGACTACCTGCTTCTTTGCCTCTAAATTAGCCGACATTGTTTACCTCCTATGAATATTTACCTCACGAAAATTGTTTTGCGCCGACAAAACAATTTTCCGTGATCCGGGAAAACCCTGCGGGTACGCGGCTTTGCCGCTGGCCGCCCTGTTTTCCCCTTTGCGGCGCTTTTTGGGGCACACCTTTCGGATGCGCCGCAAATTCACCTTTCCGTCCGCGGCGCCCGCGCGCCGTTTCGGGAAAAAGCAAAAAGCGTCGTTTTTGCTTTTTCAAACATTTTTTTACTCGCACGGTTCTCGCAAAAGAGATGCCGCGAACCGTTGCAGCAAAAAAGTCCTTGTACCGCGAGGATACAAGGACTTGTCCGTAAATTCAAACAGTCTGACGTATTACCTCGGCGGGCTGCTTTCGCAATTAAATCAAAGATGCCTGCTTTCTGCGGTACTTATGAAATTTTTCCGTTACATTATACCGTCCGTACGGTAATCTGTCAACCGTTTTCGCGTCCCGCGCAAAAATTTTTACAGTTTTGCGTAGTTCACCTTGACGCCCGGCCCCATCGTGCTGGAAACCGCAACGCTCTTGATATACTGTCCTTTCGCCGCAGCCGGTTTCGCTTTGACGATCGCATCCATCAGCGCCGTGAAGTTCTCCGCAAGTTTTTCCTTGCCGAAGCTCTTCTTGCCGATCGGGCAGTGAATGATCGCCGTCTTGTCCAGACGGTATTCGACCTTACCTGCTTTGACTTCCGCAACCGCTTTCGCCACGTCCATCGTGACCGTTCCCGATTTCGGGTTCGGCATCAAGCCCTTCGGGCCGAGCACTTTACCGATACGCCCTACCACGCCCATCATGTCGGGAGTCGTGATCACGACGTCGAAATCGAACCAGTTTTCCGTCTGGATCTTCTGGATCATCTCTTCGGCGCCGACGTAATCCGCACCGGCCTGCTGCGCGATGTCCGCGCGTTCGCCTTTCGCAATGACCAAAACTTTCTTGGTCTTGCCCGTGCCGTTGGGAAGAACGAGCACGCCGCGGACTTGCTGGTCCGCCTGGCGGGGATCGACGCCCAGACGGACGTGCAGTTCGATCGTTTCATCGAACTTCGCCTTCGCCGTGTCGACCACGAGGCCCATCGCCTCGTCCACATCGTATAATTTGGAACGATCGTATGCCTTCAAGCTGTCGGCATATTTTTTCCCGTATTTCATTCTTTAACCTCCTTGTGGTTCAAACGAGTTTTCTCTCCCACATTCTCCTTTCTATTTACTCTTCGACGGTGATGCCCATGCTGCGCGCCGTGCCTTTGATCATGCTCTTCGCCGATTCGAGCGAAGTCGTGTTCAGGTCGGGCATTTTCAGCTTGGCGATCTCTTCCACCTGCGCCGCGGTCAGCTTCGCGACTTTGTCGCGGTTCGGACGCGCGCTCGCCGTTTCCAGCTTGCACGCCTTCTTGATCAGAACGGGTGCCGGCGGGGTTTTCAGAATAAACGTGAAAGATCTGTCCTGATAAATCGTGATGACTACGGGGATGATCAATCCTGCCTGGTCTGCGGTTTTCGCATTGAATTCCTTCGTAAAGCCCGGAATGTTGATCCCGTGGGGGCCGAGCGTCGAACCGACGGGGGGACCCGGGGTGGCTTTACCTGCGGGCAGCTGAAGCTTTACGACCGCGGTAATCTTTTTCGCCATAAATTCTCCTCCTGAGATTGTGGTTTTAGCAAAGCGCCTTACTGTATTTGCGCTTCTCCCACTTTATTAGAAAAGGGCAACGCCCTATTCCTGCGTGTCTTCGGCGGCTGTCTTTGCCGCGTTTATTTTTTTGATCTGCACGTAGTCCACTTCCACGTCCGTGTTCCTGCCGAACATCAGCACGTTCACTTTCGCTTTCTGCGTGGACGCATTCAGCTCCTTGATCTCTCCGATGAATCCCGCCAAAGGCCCTGCGTCGATACTCACGCTGTCGCCCACTTCGAAATCCGCATTCAGCATCACCGTTTCCAGCTGCATCTTGCGTACCTCTTCGTCTTTGAGCGGCAAAGGCCTGCCCTGCGGCCCGACAAATCCCGTCACGCCGCGCGTGTTCGTCACCAGATACCACACCTGATTGGAGTAGATCATCTTGATAAAGACATAGCAAGGCAGAAGTTTGCGTTCCACAACCTTCTTTTTGCCGTTCTTTTCTTCGATGGTCTGTTCCATCGGAATGCGCAGATCGAAAATACTGTCTTGCAGATTGTTGTTTTCGATGAGTTGTTCCAGGCTGCTCTTGACCATCGATTCATACCCCGAATAAGTATGAAGGACGTACCACTTCGCCTGACTCTCGCGCGAATTTTCCATAACCTCTCCTTACGATCCGAGGCCGGTGATCAGTTCAAGGAGTACGCTCAGCCCGTAGTTGATGCCCGTAAATACGATCAGAAATACGATGACTACGGCAAGCACCGCACCCGTCGATTTGATGACCTTGCCGAACGTAGGCCAAGTGACCTTTTTCAGTTCGGAAAACACTTCCTTCAGTTTCCTGCCCATCCTCACAAAGATGTTGGGCTTTTTGACCGCTGTTTTCGCTTTCATTTCAACCTCTGAAAATTATTGCGCCCCGAATACGGCGCCCCCTTACGTCCGCTTTACTTGGACTCTTTGTGCACCGTGTGCTTTTTGCAGAAAGGGCAATACTTGTTCAGCTGCAGCCTCTCCGGATCGTTTTTCTTGTTCTTCATCGTGTCATAATTTCTGTGTTTGCATTCGGTGCATTCGAATGTCACTTTCGTTCTGTTTATGGCAGCCATTTTTTAAAAACTCCATGCAAAAAAATCACACCTCCCGCGGTGTGTGGATTAAAGTCTATCATAATCTTTCGGGCTTGTCAACCGTTTTTGCGCGGATTTGAATATTTTTCATCTTTTTCCGCCCCTCCCTCCGCAAAAATACCCCGCCGCCCGCGGTTTTTTTCCGCCCGCGCTCAAAATCCCTTGCCTATCCCTCCGCTTTCGGTGTATAATACTTGCGACAATACGATCCGCTTCGGCACCGCCGAAGCAGACATTTCTATCTATATTAATAATAAGGAAAGGAGTCTCTCGCCCATGAAAGCAATGAAAATTTGTGAAAACGTCTATTGGGTAGGCGCCATCGACTGGAATCTGAGAAATTTCCACGGCTATGAAACCGAAAAAGGTTCTACCTACAACGCTTACCTCGTCCTCGACGAGAAAATTACTTTGATCGATACCGTCAAGGAAGGTTTCGAAAACGAAATGCTTTCCCGCATTTCGTCCGTCGTCGATCCCGCTAAAATCGATATCATCATCTCCAACCACGCCGAGCCCGATCACAGCGGGTGCATCCCCGCCGTGCTCCGCCTGGCCAAAAACGCCAAAGTCTACACCGCCTTCGGCGCGGGCATCAAAGACCTCACCGCGTACTACGGCGACCTCGGCTACGTCGGCGTGAAAGCAGGCGAATCGCTCAGCATCGGAAAACACTCGTTCTCCTTCGTCCCCACCCCCATGGTGCATTGGCCGGATAACATGGTCACGTTCATGACTCCCGACAACATCCTCTTCTCCAACGACGCCTTCGGCCAGCACTACGCCTCCGACGAGCGCCTCGATACCGAGTGCGACCTGCCCGAAGCTTTCGTCCAGGCCCGCAAATATTACGCCAACATCGTCCAGCCCTACGGCATGCAGACCGCAAAAGCCCTCGCCGCTTGCGCGGGACTCAACATCGAAACCATCTGCCCCAGCCACGGCATCGTCTGGACAAAACATATCCCCGACATCCTCGCTCTCTATATGTCCTGGACTTCCAACGAGTACGACGATACCGCGGTCATCGTCTACGATACAATGTGGCACTCCACGGAAAGCATGGCGCACGCCATCGAGAGCGGCTTCCTCGCCTGCGGCCTCAAACCCCGCCTGTATAACCTGCATTACAGCCATAACTCGGACATCATCGCCGACGCCATGACCGCAAAATA
>CALVMA010000171.1 GCA_944341655.1 uncultured Clostridia bacterium
ATAGGACAGACCGAAGAACCTCGCAAGGCTGATCGAATTTATAAAATTTTGAATGCGCGAGGGGGATTTTATATGTGATTTAAATATCTATATCTATGCGTAAAACACGACTTTTACGCATAGATAGGAGTGATTGTGCTCAAAAATACACGCAAACAACCCAAACTTCGCAAAACGCACAAAAGTTTCATCAACTTTATGTTTTTTAAATAAAGTCAAATAAGATTATCTATTGAAATTCGGCCGCGGTATAAATCAAAATATATTGTCAAAAAATCAAGTTCTAAATCGATTTGAAATCATATTTTCAAAAAATAAAATGAGTTTTCCGCTATTGTTAATTTTCGTAAGATACTTTTAACGCTTTTTCATGCTTTCTTTTTGTGTGTAATGTATCGAACATTGAACAATGTTGCGAACATTGACTTGACTATATAAAATCGTATAAAATCAGCTCACGACATTATCTAGTCATATCAAATATCGGCAAATTTTTTATTTCAAAAAAGGCATTTAAACGATTTCAGACAGAAAAATTAGCGATAAAAAGGCAATTATAGGTAAATTTTACCTTGTTTTTGCTTTTTTATCGCTAAAAAGTCAATATTTTATTTGTAATTAGCTGATGACCGTTCTGTTTTTAATATAAATTTGCGCATCTGCAGCTTTTCCGGTTTCAACAGACTTATTAAAATTAGAAATAAAGCTTTTTGCAAATGCAGCCGGAATTGCCCAGCTTACGTTCTCATATCCATAATCGGATACAGCTTCACCGGCCAATCCTAAAGTATTAATACCGACAATATTTCCGTAAGAGTCAAACAATCCTCCGCCGGAATTACCTGAGTTGATCGGACAATCTGTTTGTATCATGTTGTATCCGTATTCGCTGTAATACCCTGCAAACGATTCGTCTGAAACAATGCCTCGAGCAATTGACACTCCGTATCCTAATGCGTTTCCGATGGCAAAGACCGATTCACCTTTATTGGGCAATTCTTCGCGGAAATTGCAAACATCTTCAAATCCTTTATTTACTTTCAGGCCGTCAACGGAAATCGTACCGTTATCTGACTGGTAATAAAAATCATTTTTAAATTTTAATATTGCCAAATCACCGTTTTTATGATATCCGATTACATCCATAGGAAACAAAAGAAATTTTTCTGTTACCAGATTACCGGATGAAAATGTCTTAAATCCCTGTTCAAAAATGCCATAAACAGAAATATTTTCGATATCTACGGTCGTATTTGCCGTTTGATTTGCGTTTTGATTTGCGCCGGCTAATTTATTGATCACATGCAAATTTGTCATTACAAAGCCGTCTTTTCCGACTAAAAATCCTGAGCCTTCCGAAATGGCCGAACGATTATTTACTTCATAATAAACAACAATTTTCAAGCTCTTACTTAAAAACGCATCAGCAATTTGTTCTGCGTTCATTAAAGTCGCGGAAATATTCGTTTGCTTTGCTAAAACGATTTCTGAAGATGAATCCGCAACGAAATAATCCGAGGCGCCGGCTTCATGATCCGAATCCATTAAAATTTCAGCAACCCGATCCCGTGCGGCAGAGATATTTTGTCCGTTTAAAACGATATTTACCGAAGCGGCATCGGAAGTTTCAAAATAATTTACCGAAACATTGCAATCATTCAAAAAATGAATTATATTTTCCGATGGCGTTGCAAATGAAATTCCGGAAACGTAATTGTTCTGATAAGTCTGCGTATTCAATGCCCGAACATTCATCATGCCGATAACTTGTCCGAATTCATTAAAAAGCGGCGCGCCGCAATTTCCTGAATGAAAAGTGATCCCGGTTTGAATCAGATAGTCAAACGACCCGTCAAAAAGAGTATCCCCGAGAGGAAGAAGAAAGGCCGATGCGTGCGAATTGCGAGGCTTTGTTATAATATTTTGATCCATTATGCACCAAAAAGAATCTTCCTGATCGGAAACGGTACCGATCACATAACAATTTTCGCCATAATCTGCTGATAAGCTGTTGGTAAATGTAACTTCGGGTGGTAAATCCGTCGTAGAGTCCAGTTTTATAAGTGCAATATCGGAATTAGCAAACTCCCCTCTTAAAAAATTCCCCCAAAAACCGACTGTATCATAGCTGACAAACTCGGCAGAAATCACTCTCTCGTCATACAACGTAACAGTACAATCAGCAGAAGAAAAAATTCCCTGATCTTCGTACAATGTGGAAGAAGTTATTGCATACCCTGCATCCGAGTCGACAATAAAACCCGAGCCAATATTCCCCTTTGAGGTTTCAACGCTGATCACAGATTTATATGTGGCGCTGTAAAGCTGCGAAAAATCGATGTCATTTTGCTGCGTTTCCGAGGCAGATAACGCGTTGGTCGTAGAATTTTCAGAGACAGATCCCTTCGGAGTGCTAACTCCTGAACAGCACGTCATGACCAAAAGAAGAATGACTGTAAAAATAAAAATTAACGTACGATATATTCTTTTCATTCCGGTTTCCTCAAGCGTCTGCGGCGGCAACAGATATGGAGACCTGTAACTCATCTGACACAGAACAAATGTAATCTGATATCAATTCAACGCCGTCAACCGTGGACATCCTTCTAAAATAAGACGGAGTTTGTGTCGTGTCCGAGGAGATTTTTCCTGAGATCATACCCAAAACGGTGCCGTCCGTATTAAATACTGCACCTCCGATCATATCCGCATTGATCGGAGACGAAACCAAAGACTGATAATACTTTTTGCCCTGAAACGATATGGGATCCATGGATTTCTCAGAAATTTTAGCGAGCGACACGATCCCTTCCGTTATCGTCAGCTTTACATTTTTAAACGATGAATGATTTAACGGATTCTCTACTAAAATGTTCCCCAAGGAATTTCCGACGGCTGCACACGCCGCACCTGTTTGAATTTCTGAAGACGAAAAATTTGCAACAAATTGAAATCCGCTTTTTGTTTGCGCCCGGCTGTCATCCGTATAATAATAAAACCGATCATAAAATTGAAAAAGAGCCAAGCCGCTTTCATCGCTATGGTCTACGTAATTTAATTTATAATGCTTCTGATCATTGTATTGATCCGCCAAAACAGCATAGGCTTCGGTAAACTTTCCGGTATAAATTTGACCGTCCTCTTGCAAAGAAAAATTACAGACCTGTGCCGATGTCAGAATATAGCCGTCGTCATTCAGAATAATCCCGCTGAAAACATTTGAATAAAAATAAACGTCGTTGGCGACTGAGACGCTGCCGGACGTTAAAATTGTTACAACGCATGCAGATTCATGATTTGCAATCTCTTCCGAAAATGAAGACGTTTCGCTTGAATCTGTGCCGATAAACTCTTTATAAATGTTTTGCGGCGCAGCCTCGATCACATAAAAAAGACTGCAACCCTGCATCATAAATAAAATAAAAATAATAAATATTGCGGCTAATTTTTTCATACATGTGCCTAATTTGAATATTTTATGTTACGCATAGTACTTCGCATAATCGCTAAATATTGAATTTATTACTGAGTATTGTTGCGCTAAAAGGTTTAATTGTATATCGCATTACCGGAAGCCCGGGGTCCATTAAATCATACAAAGGCTGATCCGAACACAAATCGTATTTGTTATGCCCCCTGTTTACACAGATGATCACGCTTTCGTTTCGATTCTTTCTTTCATAGACCAAGCAATTTGTATCGGCAAACAATTCATGATACTCACTATCTTTAAACACCGAATAGTTTGTGCGTATTTGAGATAACAACCGAAAATGCTGCAACAGATCCGCATCAATATTTTCCCATTCAAACGTACCCCTGCAAAACGGATCCGAATAGCCCTCCATGCCGATTTCGTCGCCGTAATAAATGCACGGATTTCCCTGCAACGTAAAAAGTAAGATCGACGCCACGATCAGCTTGCTTTTTGTTATTTCTCTTGTGCAGGGATCCATCTTTGTCGCGTTCATCTCATCTTTACTGATCGCCTGAATGCCGCCGAATGCAGTCAGAATACGGACGGTATCGTGCGTGCCTAAAATATTCATCAGCGAATCCAAAACTTTTTTTGGATAATTATCTCGAAGCATTGCGATTGTTTGGCGAAAATATGTCGTATCGTTGCTGTTGACAAAATGAATGATCGCGTCTTTCAGCGGATAATTCATAACGCTGTCCAATTCATTGCCCTGAAAATATTTTCTACGTTTGCTGTATGCAATTTTATTGGAAGCGTCCTCCCAAACTTCCCCAAGCACTATTGCGTCGGGATTTGCTGTTTTAACAGCCTGACGAATTTTAACGATAAACTCATCCGGCAATTCGTCTGCGACATCTAAGCGAAATCCCGCAAGATCATATTTGAGCCAATACCTCAAAACGCCCTCTTCTCCCGTGATATAATCAATATAAGACGGACAGTTTTCGTTTACAGCCGGCAAATTGTCGATTCCCCACCAAGCATCATATTGATCCGGAAAATGCGTGAATTTATACCACGCATAGTACTTCGAATCCTTGGACTGATAGGCACCCAGCTCATTGTATCGGCCATATTTGTTGAAATATTTGCTGTCGTCGCCCGTATGATTAAACACCCCGTCCAGCATGATCTTAATGCCCCGTTTCGCACATTCCTGAACCAAAAAAGCAAAATCTTCTTCCGTGCCGAGTATGGGGTCAATTTTTTTATAATCGCCCGTGTCGTAACGATGATTGGAAAACGCCTGAAATATCGGATTCAAATAAATTACGGTAACGTTCAGGCTTTGCAAATAATCCAGCTTTTGGGCAATTCCGCGAAGATTTCCTCCAAAAAAATCATTGTTCAGAACTTTTCCCTGATCGTTCATCCGGTATTCAGGCTTTTCGCTCCAACTTTTATGCAACCATTTTTCCGGAGAAACAACGACGTTCCCCTCTCTGAAAAAACGATCGGGAAATATCTGGTACATTATGCCGCCTCGAAACCATTCCGGCGTTTCAAAGGCGGCTTGATAAATCAGGATCTGGTAATAATGTATCTGTTCGCTTATTTCCAGTTTGCGGAATTTACCGCAACTTGCGTTGCTGTTTCCGATACGAAAATAATAAAAATACAATCCAGGGTTATCCAAAGATAAATCTATAGTCCAACCTTCAGGCGTTTTGCGCATATGCAAATATTGAGCCTCGCCTTCGTCCTGCTTGAGGACGAAGATGCAAGGCTCATTGCTGTTGCCAAAAACATTTATTGTAAATTTTTCGCTTTGCTTAATCCCGCCGATAACGCTTTTGCATTTTATGTCCAAGGGATTATAGTAGATTTCCATGATTACAATTCAATTATATTTTCAGAGATTTCAATTTCCAGATGTTTTCCGCATACTCGCGAATACTTCTGTCCGCGGAGAAAATACCGGAACTTGCGATATTGTTCAACGAGATCTTTGCCCACCGCATTTTATCCGTCGCGTAAAGTTCTTTTACTTTTTGCTGTGTCGTCGCGTAAGACTCGTAATCGGCCATGCACATATACGGATCGGCCACAGGTGCACCGGTCAAGAGATAATTTGCCATTTCCGAGAAAGATTCTCCGTTGAATCCGCGGATCAGCATTTCGATAATTCTGCGCAGCTTGTCGTTCTGGTTGTAATACAGGCTTGCATTGTAACCTTTTTGCCACATTTCTTCGACTTCATTGGCCCGCAGACCGAAAATGAATATATTTTCATCCCCCACCGCTTCGCTCATCTCAACGTTTGCGCCATCCAACGTTCCGATCGTGACGGCACCGTTGATCATAAACTTCATGTTGCCTGTGCCGCTCGCTTCTTTTCCCGCCAAAGAGATCTGCTCGCTGACTTCGCTTGCAGGCATAAGTTTTTCCGCCATCGTCACATTGTAGTCTTCCATGTAGACGACATTCAATTTTTCGAGGATCTTCGGGTGCTGTTTGATATCTTCCGAAAGGTAACAAATCAATTTGATGATCTGTTTGGCTCGGAGATATCCAGGCGCCGCTTTCGCACCGAAAATAAACGTCTGCGGGACAATGTTTTTATCGGGATCGTCTTTCAGGTCCGCATACAGTGAGATAATATTCATTACGTTCAACAGCTGACGTTTATACTCATGCATACGCTTTGCCTGAACGTCGAAAACAGTATTCGGATCAATTACAAATCCGCTCTTCTTATAAGCATAATCGGCAAATTGTTTTTTCTTTAATTGTTTTATCTCTGACAGACGCTTTAAAACGCTCTTATCGTTTTCAAATTTTTTAAATTGAGAAAGAACATCGGCGTTTTTGATATAACCGTCGCCTATGCAATCATTCAACAATTCACAAAGTTCCGGATTGGATTGACATAACCAGCGGCGATGCGCGATCCCGTTCGTAACGTTTGTAAATTTCTCAGGAGTGAGCTGATAAAAACCGTTAAAGAGATCTTTTTTGATGATTTCGCTGTGAAGCGCGGAAACCCCGTTCACGCTATGCGAACCGATCACGGACAGATTGGCCATTTTCACCTGGCCGTTGGAAATTACCGACATGCTTTCAATCAGCTGATGCTGCCCCGGATATCTGTTCCAAAGATCGTTGCAGAACCTGCGGTTGATCTCTTTGATGATCATATGAATGCGGGGAAGCCTGCGCGCGATAAGATCTTCCTGCCATGTCTCGAGCGCCTCGGGCATAACGGTATGGTTTGTATATGCAAAGACGGACGTCGTTATGTTCCATGCATCGTCCCAGGTAAAGCCGTTTTCGTCCATTAAAAGGCGCATCAATTCAGGGATCGCAAGCGCGGGATGCGTATCGTTGATATGAATTGCCGCCTGCTGCGGAAGTAAATTGAGCGGTCCGTAGCGATGTTTATGGTCGTTGATAATATTCTGCAGAGACGCCGAAACCAGAAAATATTGCTGTTTCAGCCGCAAAGACTTGCCTTCATAATGGTCATCCGCAGGATAAAGGACTTTTGAAATGACTTCCGCTTCGTTTTCTTCCTGCATACAACGCAGGTAATCCCCTTGCGAGAACAGCTTCATGTCAAAGCGGGAAATATTTCTGGCGCGCCAAAGCCTTAAAACGGAAACGGCATCGCTGTCCTTGCCGGAAATCATCATGTCGTAAGCGACCGCTTCCACTTCTTTATATCCGCCGTAGGTTACTTTCAGGCCGTTTTCCGACCAATCTTCCTTGACCCAGCCGTCAAACTTAACGATACAAGATTTATCGCTCCTCTGCGTGAGCCAAACTTCGCCGCCCGGCAGCCAGATATCGGGAAGTTCTGTTTGCCAGCCGTCTACGATTTTCTGTTTAAACAGACCGTAATCATAGCGGATGGAATACCCCATTGCCGGATAGTTTCCGGATGCCAGCGCATCCATAAAACATGCGGCAAGGCGGCCTAAGCCGCCGTTGCCGAGTCCTGCATCCGGTTCCTGTTCATACAAATCTTCAAGCGTGAGCCCAAAATATTTAAGAGCTTTTTCGTATTCTTCTCCAAGCCCGAGGTTAAAAATATTGTTTTTTAAAGATCTGCCGAGCAAAAATTCCATGCAAAGATAATAGACGCGTTTTCCTCTTTTGCTCTTCATTACCTTATGGAACTGCTGCCGCTTCTCCAAAAGAATATCGCGGACACTCATTACAACGGCCTTATAGATTTGATCAGTCGTTGCTTCTTTCGGCGAAACACCGAAATAGCGGGATAATTTCCCTTGGATCAGCAACTGCACTTCTTTTTCGGTAATGTTTTTTGTACTGCTCATTTCCAGCTCCTAACGTATTTTATTTCAACATTTCCCCGTAAATCCGTTCATACTCTTTCGCTGAACGCTGCCAGCTGAAATCTACATTCATGACCCTACGCACCAACTGAGGCCAAAACTCTTTATTATAATAACAGTTGATCGCTTCACGGATCACATACAGCATATCGTATGCATTGTAATTTGCAAAAGTGAATCCGTTGCCGCCGTTGCCGACCGGTTTAATGCTGTCGTACAGACCGCCCGTTTCGCGCACGATCGGAACAGTCCCGTAACGGCTGGCGATCATTTGCGACAAACCGCAAGGTTCCGACTTCGACGGCATCAGGAACAGGTCCGCGCCCGAATAGATCTTTCTGGAAAGATCCGGATTAAACGCAATCACGGTTACCAGTTTCCCCACATAACGGCGGGACAGATCCGAGAAATAATTTTCGTAAGCGGAATCGCCTTTGCCAAGTATTATAACCTGAACATCCTGCCGCAATACCTCCTCTATTACGGTTCTGACAAGATCCAATCCCTTGTGCGCGACAAGACGGGATATGATTGCAATGACAGGCGTATCCGGCTTGACAGGCAGATTAAACATTTTCTGCAATTCTTCTTTGCACTTCTTTTTCGGCTCGATATTATCCGCGGAATAATTGGCAAAAACGGACTTATCCGTTGCGGGATTGTAATAATCCGTATCGATCCCGTTCAGAATCCCGAACAACTTAAATTCATTCCTGCGGACAATGGCTTCCAATCCGTGTGCGTAATAAGGATCTTTGATCTCTTGTGCATAATGCGGGCTGACCGTCGAAAATTTTTCACTGCATTCGATCGCCGCTTTCATGAGATTGATGCATTTATTGTATTCGAGCAAATATTTCCATGTATTGGAAATACCAAAGAGGTCTTCCAAAATATCCAAAGAATATTTTCCCTGATATTCAATGTTATGAATGGTAAACAGAGAACGGACAAATTGGTATTCAGGGCGGAAACAATAAATTGTTTTCAGATATATAGCCGCAAGAGCCGCTTGCCAGTCGTGGCAATGCATGATTTCCGGATAGAAATTCAAAAACGGCATGATCTCCATGACGCTCCGGCAGAAAAACGCAAAACGTTCGCCGTCGTCATAGTAGCCATAGCATCCGGGGCGTTTGAAATAATACTCGTTGTCGATAAAATAAAACGTTACGTTATCGGCTTCATAACTGAAAATACCGCAATATTGATTTCTCCACGCAAGCGGAACAAAAATATTCCCGAGATATTTGAATTTATTGCGATAATCCCAAGAAATGTCCGAATACAACGGCACCACTACTCTGACGTCATAATCGGGGTTTGCCGCCAATGCTTTTGAAAGAGATCCGATAACCTCTGCCAACCCGCCCGTTGCGATGAACGGCGTGGCCTCAGAGGCAACGAACAATATTTTTTTCTTCGCGACGACCGTAATATTAGGCGCTTCGGTCATGACCGCCTGTTCGGGCGCAGGCGTCGCAGCCTGTTTTTGGACTGTGGTTTTTACGGCGGATTTTGCTTTCGCAGAACTTTTACCTGTGTTCCTCGCCTGTTTTACGCTGGCTTCATCGGATACGGGTATCTTTTCTGTTTCGGCCGATTCAGCTTTTGCAACATTGTTTATGTTCTTGTTTTTTGCCGGCATAGAATATCCTCCTCCTTGTCGCGTTCTTTATAAGTATATCAAATCATCGTCCCTTTTGCAAGGAAATACGGCTGAATTTCGCATCCGGACAGAATTCTGTTATCGCGGATCACGACGTTCTTATCGGTTATAACGCAATTCAGCTTCACGCCTTCGCCGATCACGGTATCCTGCATGATAATGGAATCTTTGATCACCGAGCCCTTTCCGACCTTTACCCCGCGGAAAAGTATGCTGTTTTCGACCGTGCCTTCCACAACGCATCCGTCCGAAACCAAAGAGTTTTTGACGAGCGAACTGAACCCGTATTTGGAAGGCGCCGAATCCCGCACCTTTGTGTAAATATCGCGGGCTCCGAACAATTCGTCACGGACGGATTTGTTCAAGAGCTCCATGTTATGTTTAAAGTAGGAACCGAGCGAATCGATTGTCGCATGGTATCCGGTAAAATTGTAGGCGTAAACTTTAAAGCTTTTGACGTTTTTCATGATTACGTCTTCACGGAAGCTTTTAAAGCCATGTGCAATCGAATCGGATATTATATTGAGCAGGAATTTTCTGCCGATGACCATAATATTCGTATAATATTTGGAAATCCCTTTGGAATGAGTATTGAACTCAATATCCGTTACCCTGCCCGACTCATCCGAATGAACCACCGTATAAGAAGCATAATTGACAAGCTCCTCCGGATGACAGACCATCGTTATATCGGCCTGTTTGGATTCATGATAGTCGATGATTTCGGAAAAATCCATTCGATATACGCCGTCGCAATCGCACAAAACGACATAATCTTCATTTCTGCGGGTTAAAAAGCCGGTAATGCTTTTCAACGCCTCGAGGCGGTTTTTATACAAACCGCTGTCCATGGCGCCGAAAGGAGGGAGTAAGACGAGGCCGCCCGTTTTGCGGGCAAGATCCCAATCTTTGCCGCTGCCCAGATGGTCGAGCAAGGACTGATAATTGTTTTTGGTAATGATACCGACGGTAGTAACTCCCGAATTCACAAGATTGGAAAGCGCGAAATCGATCAGTCTGTAGCGTCCTCCGAACGGCACCGAACCCATCGTGCGCTGACGGGAAAGTTCGGGAATGTTTTCGTCATGAATATTTGAAAAAATTACACCAACCGCAGACATTTATGCTTCCTCCCCGCTTTTTATATTTTTATCAATGATCGAACCTGCAGCTACTTTGGCGCCTTCCCCGACCGCGATCTTGCGGCCGAGAACAGCGATCCCTTTTGCGGTCGCCTTATCTTCACCGATAACGGCCCCTTCCTCAACGATGACGTCTTCATCGATGATCGAATAATTTACCGACGCATTCTTCTTGATGACGGTACCGCTCATGATCACACTGTCTTTTACGGTTGCGCCTTCTTCCACGACGACGTTGCTCGAAATAACCGAATTTTCTACGGTCCCGTAAACCTCGCAGCCGAGCGCCAGCATGGAATTGGTTACGACGGCGTTTTCGCCCTGATATTCGGGCGGAGCCAAAGGATTGCGCGAATGGATCTTCCATGCCGTATCGGCAACGTCAAAGCTGGGGGATTCGCCGAGAAGATCCATATTTGCTTCCCATAAAGAAGAAATTGTGCCGACGTCTTTCCAATAGCCGTCGAAGCGATATGCAAACATACGCTCGCCCGCATTCAGCATGGCAGGCAGAACGTTCTTGCCGAAATCCTTGGAAGAGTCAGGATCGTTATCGTCCGCTTCCAGGTATTTATACATCTTGTCCGCCGAAAAAATATATACACCCATCGAAGCCAAAGTGCTTTTAGGCTGTTTGGGTTTCTCTTCAAACTCATAGATCGATCCGTCCGGATTGGTGTTCAGAATGCCGAAACGAGAAGCCTCCTTCAAAGGAACTTCGATCGCCGCAATCGTACAATCCGCTTTGTTTTCGATATGCGAGCGAAGCATTTTGCTGTAATCCATTTTGTAAATATGATCGCCCGAAAGAATCAGCACATACTCGGGATTATACATTTTAATGAAATTCAGGTTTTGATAGATCGCGTTTGCCGTCCCTTCGTACCATGCCGATTTAGACTTCTTCTGATACGGAGAAAGAACATGGACTCCCCCAAAATTCCTGTCAAGATCCCAAGGTTGTCCATTCCCGATGTATTCGTTCAGGACAAGCGGCTGGTATTGCGTCAAAACACCCACCGTATCAATCCCGGAATTGATACAGTTCGAAAGCGGAAAATCAATGATTCTGTACTTTGCGCCGAACGGAACCGCCGGTTTGGCAATGTTGTTCGTCAAAGCATAGAGTCTGCTGCCTTGACCGCCGGCAAGCAGCATGGCGACACATTCTTTCTTTCTTTGCATATCGGAACCCCCCAATAGATTTTAATTTATATTAAAATACGGATCAGCCTTCTGCCTTATGCCGGATTTACAAAATTTTCTGTAAATATACGCACGTCAGCTTAGGCAATTCGATTTTTATTGAATATTCTTTACCGTGGCAGGGTTTTCTTTCGGTGTTGAAAATACGCTTACCCATTGCCCCCTCTCCGCCAAACTTGGGATGATCGGTATTGAACACGACCTTGTATTTTCCTTTCGGTACGCCGAGCCGATAATTTTCTGCTTTCGCCCCCGAAAAATTGATGACGACCAGATAACTTTCTCCCTGTTTGTCTCTGCGCATATAAGCGATCACGTTCTGATCGGAATCGTTCGGCGCAATCCACTCAAACCCGTCCCACGAATCTTCAATCTCATAAAACGCAGGCGTTTCGCGGTAGAACCAGTTCAGCGCTTCGTTCATGTCCGAAAGCTTCTGGTGCATGGGATAATCTTTCAAAAAGAATTCTTGCCCGACTTTATAATTCCATTCGTTGAATTGACCGAATTCACAGCCCATAAAGATCAGCTTCTTGCCCGGGTGCGACATCATATAGCCCATAAACGCACGCAGATTGGCAAATTTTTCTTCATAAGTGCCGGGCATCTTATTGATCAGCGACCTCTTGCCGTAGACCACTTCATCATGCGAAATCGGCAATACATAATTTTCCGTAAACGCGTACATCATGGCAAAAGTCAGCTTGTTGTGGTTGCCTTTGCGAAAATACGGATCTGTCTGCATGTAATCCAAAACATCGTTCATCCAGCCCATATTCCATTTAAAATTAAACCCCAACCCGCCTATATCCACAGGCTTCGTCACAAGCGGCCATGCCGTGGACTCTTCGGCAATCATAAGCGCATCCGGAAATTCCGAAAATACGGTCGTGTTCAGTTTCTGCAAAAACGCAATGGCTTCCAGATTTTTGTTTTCACCGTATTTGTTCGGCAGCCATTCCCCCGGCCGCTTATCATAATCCAGATACAGCATGGACGCGACCGCATCTACCCGCAGACCGTCTATGTGAAATTTATCAAAGAAAAATACGGCGTTTGAAATTAAAAACGACAAAATTTCGTTGCGGCCGTAATCAAACCTGCGCGTTCCCCAGCTCTTATGCTCCTGCCTGTCCCACTGCGGGCTCTCGTACAAAGGCTGCCCGTCGAATTCATATAAACCATGCGCATCTTTGGGAAAATGCGCCGGCACCCAATCCATGATCACTCCGATGCCGTTTTTATGACATTCATCCACAAGACGCATAAAATCATGCGGCGTGCCCAGTCTTGACGTGATCGCATAATATCCCGTCACCTGGTACCCCCACGACCCGTCATAAGGATATTCGCAAAGCGGCATGAATTCCACATGCGTGTACCCCATTTGTTTCAAATACGGAATAAGCTCCTCGATCAGCTTATTGAAATCAAAATAATTACCGTCACCGTATTGACGCCACGAAAGCGCGTTGATCTCATAAATGTTCATCGGCGACGAATAAATATTCGTTTTCCTTCTGCGGCTCATATACTCTTTGTCGGACCATTTGAACCCGCTCAGATCATACGTCTTTGATGCCGTCTTCGAAGGCGTTTCCGCATGAAAAGCATACGGATCCGCTTTATATAAATAGCGGCCGTCTTTTGTGCGGATACAGTATTTGTAAATAGTATATTCTTTGAGCCCCTCAATAAATAACTGGAACGATTCACCGTCAAGCAGTCTGTCCATCTTATTTTTCTCGGGATCCCAGTCGTTAAAATCACCGACTACCGATACTTCTTCGGCATGCGGCGCCCAAACACGGAAAGTATATCCCTTTTTACCGTCCGATTTCGTCGGATGCGCGCCGAAAAAATCATAAGCTTTGTAATTTTTTCCGTGATGAAATACATATAAAGGAAAATCCACTGATTGCATGTTTTATCACCCTCCGTGCTCGAATTTACCGTCTTCCCAATCATTATACTATATATTTATTGACATTTCAATAGTTCGAAAAAAATATTTGAATTTTTTTTGTCTTTTTTGTTAATTTACCACAAATATACAGGTGAACGTTCTCATATTTTTTACTTATTCTGCAAACGATTAACAAAAGCAACAAAAATACCGTTTTTGTTTATTATTGTTCATTTATAAAAATATTATTGGAAATAGTAGTAAAATAATCAGGCTCAGAATTTAGGAAAGAATATCAAAATTTATCAAAATACCAAAAATTACTTTTGGATCATAAAACAGAATTTTTGAGGCGTTTTATTAGAATGCGAAATTTATCAGACAATTTCAGTACTTTTATGCTGCAAAAAAAATTTTTTATTCTCAAAGCTAATCCTATAAAAAATGAAACAGGCGCGAAAGCAATTTTAAATGCCTGCGCGCCTGTACCGACGGAAAATATTAGTATTTTAAAAACAGCATTGTATTTGTTTTATGGTGTTTACATGCCTCAAAAAACACAAAATTTCGCTATATCATAATTAGGATCACATACGAAAAAGATGGCTCTGCATCCATATCGAATACATGAACCGCATTTTATTATGGGTTTAGCAGATAAAAATGCTACCTTTACGCATTGACGTTGAATTGTTGCTTTATTTTTTGCAATAAATTCTACCACTGCACTATAACTTCGGAATCTTCTGATATCACTTCCACGAGAGGCATGCTGCATTGTTTCTTAAACTGATTCAGAGCCTTAACAATTTGCTTCAACTGACTGCGATCAAGATTCACATTGCACTTGTTTTTCAGCATATATTAATATAATTATTTAAAAAAGAAAAAAACCATGATATTGATACAATACGTATCTCCATCACGGTTTTGGTGTGAAGAATGGGACTTGAACCCACACGGATTACTCCATACGCCCCTCAAACGTACGCGTCTGCCAATTCCGCCATCCTCACAAGCAAGATTTATTTTACTATATATCCAAAAAATTGTCAAGCTCTCAATAAAGCATTTTATAACAATTATAAAAAAAATTTACTCTTTTTA
Organism: uncultured Clostridia bacterium; assembly: GCA_944341655.1. Taxonomy (GTDB): domain Bacteria; phylum Bacillota; class Clostridia; order Christensenellales; family Borkfalkiaceae; genus Borkfalkia. The sequence goes on from CALVMA010000171.1 coordinate 14,810, forward strand.
AATAACTTTCCGTTTCTGCATACGGAACATAAACTAAATCGCCTGACTCGTCAACATAACCCGAGCGGATCCAGCCTTGAACCGTTCCTTCACCGGCATTATAAGCTGCAAGCAGTAAATTCGTAGAATGAAATCTCTTTTGAAGATGAGCCAAATACCATGCGCCGAGCCGAATGTTGTCCTTCGGCGAAAAAACATCCAGATCTTCCCCGAGGACGCGGCTTATAAATTGCGCCGTGGACGGCATGAGTTGCATCAGCCCTACCGCGCCCGCACGGCTTACCGCATCCGCGCGAAAATTACTTTCGGCACGGATCACGGCAAAGACAAGATCTTTGTCGACGCCGAATTCTTCGGAAGATTTGATGACTGCATCTTCGTATTTACGCGGAAAGGATGCGTATGCAAATAAAATCACACAAACAAGCAAAAGAAAAACCGTCAGCAAAATACCGATCTTAATCTTTTGATGCCCGGATAAATTCATCAACAATTTTAAGAACCTGCTTTTCAAGATCTGCACGATCTCGATCGTTATATATTACAGTATGCCCCAAAATTGCTTTTTTTTCATAATCAAACTGATTTTTTACGCGTGCGGCAATTTCATCTTCCGAAACCCCGTCGCGCAGAGCGGCCGCGCGTATCCGCTCGTTTTTATTCCTGAGCACTACGATCACGCGGTCAAACCGATTCTCCATGCCGCATTCGAAAAGCAACGGAACTTCTGCAAAAACAAGTTCGCCCTTTGCATCGCGCATCTGTGCGTCTAAAATACGCATGATCGACGGGTGCATAATTTTTTCAAGTTCTATACGCTTTTTCTCGTCCGAAAAAACAATGTGCGCAAGCTCTTTTCGGTCTACCTCGCCATTTTTAATACATTCAGGGAAAGCCTTTTTTGTCTGTTCCAAAACATCGGCGTCGTCATAAATATGGCGAGCGACATCATCCGCAGAAAAAACGGGATATCCTAACGAGGACAGAATATTCAGAACCGTGCTTTTTCCGCTTCCGATTCCGCCGGTCACCGCAACCGTCGTTTTATTTTGCTTCATACCAATTCTTTCCGCAATGCACCTCCGCAACCAACGGCACGGTAAGCTGCACGGCGTTCTCCATCTCCTCTTTCAGAATTTTTGACGCTTCTTCCGCTTCATCTTTAAACGCATCTAAAACGAGTTCGTCATGAACTTGTAAAATCAATTTGGAACGCAAACCGCATTTTTGCAGACGCGACGAAACATTGCACATCGCAATCTTTATGATATCGGCGCTGCTGCCTTGCAAAGGCATATTCATAGCCGCGCGCTCGCCGAACGAGCGCAGATTATAATTGGAGGATTTGATTTCGGGTATGACGCGTTTCCTGCCGAGCAGAGTCGTTACATAACCGTGCTCGCGCGCAAAAGCGACATTCGAATCCATATATTTTTTCACGTCGGAATAACTTTCAAAATATTTGCGAATGTATTCCCCTGCCTGCTTATTCGAGATCTTCAAGTTTGTAGCCAGCCCAAACTCACTGATGCCGTAAATAATCCCGAAATTCACTGCCTTAGCCGCCCTGCGCTGTGATTGCGACACCTCGTTTAACGGTACGCCGAAGACTTGCGACGCCGTCAGCGCGTGAATATCGCGATTCTCTTTATACGCTTCGATAAGTTCTTTGCACCCGGAAAAATGAGCCAGCAATCTTAATTCGATCTGAGAATAGTCCGCATCGATCAATATTCTGTCCGATGACCTTGCCACAAACAATTTCCTCAGTTCACGCCCTTCTTCATCGCGAATGGGTATGTTTTGCAGGTTCGGATTGGTACTGGACAACCGTCCCGTAGAAGTCAGCGTCTGATTATAGGTCGTGTGAACAAGTCCCGTCTTCGGATCGATCAAAGGTTTGAACCCATCGATGTACGTCGACAATAATTTCTGGAAATGCCTGCAGTCCAGCACGTCGCGCACAATTTCATATTCGTCCACCAGCTTTTCCAAAACATCGGCGCCCGTCGAATAACTGCCGCTTTTGCTCTTTTTGGGGGCAGGCAGTTTAAGTTTGTCAAATAAAATTTTGCCAAGCTGAGCCGGCGAATTTATATTAAACGTCTCGCCCGCCTCTTTATATATTTTTTCGGTAATACGCGCTATTTCTTCGCGGTATCTCTTTTCAAACTGGGCCGATGTCGTCAAGTCAATTTTTACACCCTGGCTTTCCATTTCAAACAATACGTCCGCCAACGGCAACTCCACTTCCGCATACAGTTTTTCTAAATTTTCGTTTTTTAAACGCTCGGAAAGGCTGTTATACAAACAAAATAAGCCCGCTGCGGGAGTGCTTTCCGGCAAACCGCTCCCGCGCAAAGCATCCGCCAAACTTTCATCCTTGCCCGTAAAATTCACCAAATATTTGATCAGGGACACATCTTCGCTTTTGCATAAAAGGTCACAGCCTTCACGACACAGCCTGTGACGAAATTCTTTTTTACCGTAAAGATATGCGGTCGCATCTTTCTTAGAAAAAATCTTTTTCAGGATCTCGGCAACCGCCGACGCCGAGAGCCCTTCATCCAATAGCGTCCGCGCCGGGCGCAATACATACTCGATACCGTCCGCATAAAAATGATATTCTTCGTTTTCGCAGACTGCCGAAAATACCGACGGTGAAAAAGTATCCAAAAATTTCTGAGCGTCGGAAACGATCTGAACTTCCGTTTGCGGACACGCGTTCAGGCTGCCTTCTTCCTCTTTCTCAAAAATATCCAGTTTCAACAAAGAACTGAATTCCAGTTTAACAAACTGATCCCGAACCTCCTCCGAAAATGGCATTTTAATCGCTCCGTCCGAATCCGAAACATCAAGCTCGACGGACCTGTCGATCGTAGCAAGTTTTCGGGACAGATATGCCGACTCTTTGCCCTGCTCCAATTTCGCACGGATCTTATCCGAAACGGAATCAAGATTTGCATAAACTTCGTCCAATCCTCCGAATTTCGTAATGAGACCGAAAGCAGTCTTTTCTCCGATGCCTTCGACCCCGGGAATATTGTCCGATGCGTCCCCCATGAGCGCTTTCATATCGATCACCTGAGAAGGTAAATAACCGATCGTATCTTTAAAATTCGTTATATTAAGTTTCAACAATTCACTGACGCCCGTCTTTGTAATATAAACATCCGTACAAGCATCGACCAGCTGATAAGAATCACGGTCGCCCGTTATAATAATGCTGTGCGTATCCTGAAAACGATGCGATAAAGTTCCGATCAGATCATCCGCCTCAAAGCCCTCTTTTTCACACATGCAAATGTTCATGGAGCGGAGCAAAGATTTCAGTATGCCGACTTGAACGGCAAGATCGTCCGGCATCGGTTTGCGCGTGGCTTTGTACCCCTCAAACATCTTATGACGAAAGGTGGGCGCCTTTAAGTCGAAAGTCACGATCAGACGGTCGGGTGTATTATCACCGATAATCTTAAGCAACAGTTTGACAAAGCCGAAAACGGCGTTTGTAGGCGTGCCGTCGTGCGTCGTTAAAAGCCTGGTCGCATAAAACGCACGATTGAGAAGACTGTTTCCGTCTATCAAAACTAACTCTTTCATCCTAACTCCTTTAAAACACTTGTCTTTTTCACTTTCATTATATCAGACACAACGCATTTGCGCAAGCCTGTCCGCATATTTGTTTCGTTAAACAAAAAACCTGCGCCAAACAGCGCAGGCATTGTTTTACCGGATAATGCGAATATTTCCGATCAAAGGTAAATCCGCATTTTCATCTTTGCATACAGATATGATACCGAATATGCACGCAATGAGCACAACCAAACTGAAAACGCCGCCGATTAATCTGAAAATAAACCCTATAACGGGGATATTGTCCAAAATCCCGCACAATGTACCGACCGCCACGCTCATAATCAAAATTATAAGAGATTGATTGGCGTGCGATCGGGAAAATTCATCGGAGGGATAGAAAATCAAGGGTAAAAAGAACAGTATCCCGAAAAAATATGCAAAACAGCAAAGCAACTTCTTTTTTTTATCGTTTAAATCGCCAGGCGCCGTCCCACCGCCCTTTTGTTCGTCTTCACGCTCTTCGTCATCATCGGGCTCGTCACTTTTCCGAATGAAGCCCTGCCTCATTTTAGGCCCCTGATTCCTTCTCATTATCGACTTTCTCCTTATCTTCGGACACAGAAACACTCCGATCGTCAGTCTTTAAATCGGGCGGCAAAAAAATATTTTTCCCCTTTTTCCGTAAAAGGATAAAATACGCAGCGATGATGGCGCTGCCGATCAAAATAAGCAGCAAAGCCGTCACTTGCGAAGGCGTAAGCCCCGGAATAAACGAGGCGCCGCGGTCATCGGTGCGGAAAAATTCAATAATGAACCGCCATATGCCATACCCGATAAAATAACAGGAAAGCCCAAAGCCCTTCTTTTTCCAGACGAGCACGAACAAAGCTGCGGCAAGCGCAAACAAAAACATTGCTTCGAAAAGTTGTATAGGCACGACTTTCGCCCAGCCATAATGCCCGGAAGACAGCTCCACCCATTGCGTGATCCCGTACCAAGCATCGGTAAATTTTCCGTGACAGCATCCCGCGGTGAGGCATCCGAGTCTGCCGAACCCGTGCGCCAAAGGAATACACACGGCCGCTATGTTGGCAAACGTAGGAAGCCACCGCACCGCCGTCGTAAACTCTTTATACAATATCCGCATGCCGATAAAATAGATCAAAAGCATGCTTATCGCCCCGCCGATGAATCCGCCGTAAAAAGTTGCGCCCGTACCGCCGTCAATTACGAATTTTCCGGTTTCAAGCGCATTGTAAACCGCCTGAAACAGTACGGCGCTCAGATAACCGATCACAAACGCCGCAACCGCACCGAGCAAAATCAGATTCTGCATCTTCGCAGGCATCTGCCTTCGATCCGCCAAGATCCGAAACATGACCAGAGCCCCGATCACGCCGATCAAAATGAACAGCTCATAAAGAGTTACACCGGTCCCGTCCGGAAACGTTATAATTTTATATGGATACATAAACAGCATTTCCCGTTTTTAAGCATTTGTGATGTCGAGATATTCGTCATAAGTAACATTTTTGTCGAATGTCTTCCTGCCGTTGATCTCGATGATCCTGTTCGCGACGGTATTCATCAGCTCCTGATCGTGTGAAGTAAAGAGCATACACCCTTTGAAATTCTGCATTCCGTTGTTCAACGCGGTGATCGATTCAAGATCCAAATGGTTCGTAGGTTCATCCAAAATCAAAAAGTTACTGCCTTCCAGCATCATCTTTGCAAGCATGCAGCGTACTTTTTCACCGCCTGAAAGAACCTTTGCCTTTTTAAGCGCTTCTTCTCCCGAAAAAAGCATCCTGCCCAACCAGCCCCGCAGATATTCTTCATAATGATCGTTCGAAAACTGGCTCAGCCATTCTACGAGATTTAAGTCGCAATTTTCAAAATATTCGTTATTGTTTTGCGGGAGCACGGAAAGCGTGATCGTCTTTCCCCATTTAACCGTGCCGGCATCCGGCTGAACTTTGCCCGTCAAAATATCAAAAAGCATCGTTATCGTGGTGCTCTTATCCCCGACAAAGCCGATTTTATCATTCCGCTGCACAATAAAATCCAGCCCTTCAAAGTACCCCTTTTTTGTCAGTCCTTCCACGATCAAAATATCGTTGCCGATCTCTCTTTCAAATTTGAAATCAATAAAAGGATATTTGCGAAGAGAAGGCTTTATATCGTTCAGCGTAAGGCGCTCCAACTCTTTTTTACGGGAGGTAGCCTGACGGGATTTCGACGCGTTTGCCGCAAACCTTGCAATAAATTCCTGCAATTCTTTTGCACGCTGTTCCATTTTTTTGTTTTGGTCGCGCATCTGACGCGCGATCAGCTGGCTCGTCTGATACCAGAAATCATAGTTCCCGAGGTACAGCTGGATCTTTCCGAAATCCACATCGCAAATGTACGTGCAAACCTTATTGAGAAAATGTCGGTTGTGAGATACGATTATAATCGTATCTTCAAAATCCAGCAAATAATTTTCCAGCCAGCGAGCGGTTTTGATGTCAAGGTTGTTTGTCGGCTCATCCAAAAGCAAAACGTCGGGATTTCCGAACAGCGCCTGCGCCAAAAGCACTTTGACTTTCATCTTCGCGTCCAGGTCGCCCATCAGCATGGAATGGTACTCTCCCGGAATGTCCAGCTCGTTCAACAGAGTCTCCGCTTCGGACTCCGCCTCCCAACCGTTCAACTCCGCAAACTCGCTTTCCAGTTCGGACGCACGGATGCCGTCTTCTTCCGAAAAGTCCGCTTTTGCATACAGAGCGTCTTTTTCATCCATGATCTGCACGAGCCGCTTATGTCCCAACATGACCGTGCGCACGACCGTCTGATCGTCATAAGCATTCTGGTTTTGCATCAAAACGGACATGCGTTCGTTTTTATCCATCGTAACTTCACCCTTGTTGGGTTCGATTTCTCCGGACAAAACTTTTAAAAAAGTTGACTTGCCGGCACCATTGGCGCCGATAATGCCGTAGCAATTCCCTTTGGTAAATTTCAGATTCACATCTTCAAATAATTTTTTGCTGCCATATTGAAGACTTACGTTGGTAACCTGTAACATGATGACCTCGTTTTTGTTTGATTCTTTTCCATTATAACATAGAACTTAAAAAAGCACAAACAAATCCGCCTTACAATTCCATTGATTTCATGCGAAAGCATTCTCATTGCCGCATTGTCGGAAACAACATTTGCGGATAAAACACACCGCATTGTTTTTTTTCCGAAGATTTTTGCCATTACTGAAAATTGAATTAACCGATACTGTTTTTTACACCAAAGCCCGCCCGCACCGATACTTCGGCGCGGGCGGGCTTAATAACAGATCTTGTAAACAAACCTTTCATTAATTTATAAATTTTTCAGATAAAAAACTTCTTCTGCGGTAAGCTTACGGACTTTGCCGCGCTCCAAGGAGCCGAGCCCCATATCTCCGATGCGGATGCGTTTTAGGAAAACGACTTCTTTTCCGATGCTCTCGAACATTCTGCGGACTTGCCTGTTCTTTCCTTCTCCGATCGTAACATGCAATTTCGTAAACTTTTTATCCGCTTCGATCACCTTTACTTTCGCTTTATGAGTGAGCTTCCCGTCCAATTCAACACCTGAACGCAGACGGTTCAGATCCTTATCGGCGATCGTGCCCTCAACGCGAACCAAATACGTTTTGGGGATCTCCGCTTTCGGATGAGTCAGCCGAAAAGCGAGGTCGCCGTCGTCCGTAAACAACAGCAGGCCTTCCGTATCATAATCCAGCCTTCCCACAGGATACACGCGCCCCGCATTATCGGGCAGCAATGCCATTACCGTTTTCCGATCCTTGTCATCCTTGACCGTGCAAACATACCCCTTGGGCTTGTTCATCAGATAGTAACTGTAAGCCTGCTTGTGTTCGACCGGTTTGCCGTTTACCGTGATCTCATCTTTTTCCGAAACATCGTCGCCAAGTGAGGCGATCTTATCGTTGACGCGCACCGCTCCTTCTTTGATCAGCTCGTCGCACGCCCTGCGGCTTGCAACGCCGCATTCCGCCAAATATTTATTGATCCGCATACCTTTCCCGAACAGTTCCTTTTTGCTATCTCGCGTATTATATCAAGATAACTTTTTTCTTTGCTTTCTATACTAACGATTTTCTGCGAAAAAAGCAACTGATTTTTAAGGTATATCTGTATTTCGCCCACGGGTTCCCCTTTTTTGACGGGCAAACAAATTTCTGACGGCAATACCTCGCGGATTTTTACAAACTGCTTTTCTTCTTCCGTCAAAGGATAGGCAAAACTTTCCGAGCATCCGCATTTGCACGTCTTTTCTTTCGCGTCGGTTTTTAATTCTGCACTATAATTATTTTTATCAAAAAGAAGAGTCTTTGAAAACCCGCGAAAAGCGTTATCCAACAGTTCCGCGCTTCGGCCGTACATATCCGGACTGTTCAGCACAACCGAAACAATGCGCATGCCGTTACGCGTGGCGGAAGTAACAAGGCATCTTCCCGCCTCCTTCGTAAACCCCGTTTTGACGCCGTCCGCCCCGTCGTATTCGTACAGCATCTTATTTTTGTTTCTCAAATCCCTTGCATAACCGCAGCCGCCGTCCGGGATCACATACCGATCCGCGGACACAATCTGCGAAAAAACGGGATTTTGCAGCGCATATGCCGCTATTTTTGCCAAATCTTCCGCCGTCGTAAAATGTCCTTCCTGCGGCAGTCCGTGCGGATTCAAAAAAGAACTGTCATGCGCACCGATCTGTTCGGCGCGTTCGTTCATACACACGGCAAACTTTTCTACGCTGCCGCTGTGCAAGATCGCCAAGGCGGCGGCGCAATCGTTGCCGGAACGCAACATGAGCCCGTAAAGAAGATCGCGCACGGTCATTTTCTCGCCTTTGACCAAATATATGCTCGAACCTTCTATCCCGACCGCTTTTTCGGGAACGGTGATTTGCATGCCGGCATCCAAATCTTCGATCGCAATGATCGCCGTCAGGATTTTTGTCGTGCTCGCCATGGGCAGTTTTTCTTTCCCGTTTTGCGTAAACAAAATCCTTCCGCTTTCTACCTCAACGACGCACTCCGCTTTGGATAAGACCGCCGCATGAACGACATTTATGTCCTCCGATATACAGGGCAAAGACACAGTCGAAAAAAGAGCCGAAAAACAAGCTGACAAAACAATAAAAAACCTTTTAACCATCCGAACCGCGCTGAAATCCTTTAAGCAACTCTGAAGCTTTGTCAATTAAATTATCCACCGGATCATCGCCCGCGTGAATGTATCTGCATCCTTTTCCGTCATCGATCAAAAAACCTGCCGGTTTCATTGTGACGACGGCACCGCTGCCGCCCGCAAAAGGCATCGTTTCATCCTTTTTGATGATTTTTGTCTGTCCTAAGTCGCCTCCGCCCGACAAATAGCCTACGGTAACTTTGGAGACAGGGATCACCTGCGTTCCGCTAGCCGTTAAAATCGGTGCGCCGATCACCATATCGACGTCAGCCAAACCGTTTAAACGATCGATCGACGAATCAACCAGGTCATTCACTTTTTTGTTCGCTTTTTCGCTCATTTTCTGAAATTTTCCCCAAAATCTTACTTAAAAAAATCTTTACAGATGCAAGCATCAAAATCGCCAAATTAAACAAAAGCACAACGCGCATGCTTGCCTTAAAACAATTTTGCCCGCTTCGGACAACCACATCGCCTTTAAAAGACTGACATCGCTTGCGCGAATAGAGCCATAGCCCGAAAACATCCGAACAAAATCTCGCCAGCATTGCCGCAACATAAACAGATGCTTCATAGTTTTCGGCACCGATCTCAAGGACATGACTGTACGCCGCAATATAAAATCCCCGCGTGATCTCAAACTTTTTCGGGGCACTCGCCATATCCTTGAAAGGCAACAATGCCGCCTTGTTTTTCGTTAAGTGGAAAGCAATTCCTTCTCCGTATAAAGACGCATACCCGCCGTATATTTTTATTGTCCGCAAAATATAAACCGAAAACCAGCCTTTTTTACTTTCTGCGTCCAGATATAAATTTACCGTTAAAAGTATCGGGAACAATAATCCCGCAACGGCAAGCAGCGGTACACCAACAATTAAGCCTTTTACCATTTAATACTTCACGCATAGTACTATGCAAACAAGATGAAAATTACAATATCCAGTTATCAGCAATATCCCGCAGCGAATCAAAGTAATTTGAAGCCGCCGACTGATCGTTGGAAAGTAAATTGACGCGGGCCACTTCTACACCGTTTTTGTAAACAGTCACTTCCCCGACACAATCGCCGATCGAAATCGGTGCCTTCACTTCACGGAACACAAAGTCCAAGGTTATCTCATCTGTGTCATCCTTTGAACAGAAAACATATGCCGCGGTTTCGGGAATCACGCTCACTTCATGCAATTTACCGCTTTTTACGGCACAGCGCTTGTCCTGCAAGACGCTGCGCTCCAGAACGCATTTACTAGTAAAATTCGCAAACGCATAATCAAACATACTGCTCACACCGTTAAAGCGCGACTGACTGTCCGTCCCGCCTATGACGACGGAAACGACTCGCATATTCCCGCGTTCAGCCGATGCAGCAAGGCAAAATCCCGCTTCCGAAGTAAACCCCGTCTTTCCGGCATCACATCCCTGATAGTTGCGTATCAACTTGTTCGTGTTTGCCATTTCGGTCAACCTGCCGCCGTTGTGTGTTATATTGTCCATCCAGATCGTGCTGAATTTAAAATAATCCGGGTGCCGAATCAGCTCTCCGAGCATGACAGCGACGTCTTTTGCGCAACTGTATTGCCCCTCTTTCGGCAAGCCCGTACAATTCGCAAAAGATGTATTCAGCATACCAAGTTCGGAAGCGCGCTCATTCATACGCTTCACAAAAAGCTCTTCGCTTCCCGACAGCGTCTCCGCCATGGCGACGCATGAGTCATTGGCGGACGCAATGCAGATGCTCTTTACAAGATCCTCCGCCTTATATTTTCCGTTTGTCTCCAAAAATACCTGCGAACCGCCCATCCCCGCCGCGCGTTCACTGACCGTTATCTCGTCATCAAAAGAAAGTTTTCCGCTGTCACGCGCTTCATACGTCAATAACAATGTCATGATTTTGCACATGCTCGCAATCGGCATACGCTCTTGCTCGTTTTTTGCATACACCGCCGTTCCGCTGTGCCAATCGCATGAATATGCCGCTTTACAGTTTTTCGCCAGATCAGGTTCCTCGCTTTGCGCGTTCACAATCGTAGTGCCGACAAGCGAAACCGCACATACCAAACTAAAAAATAAGAGTATAACTTTTTTCATGGTAAACACCCCGTTTTCGTTATACTCTTATTTTTTGTATTCAGTAAAAATTTATACGCCATTCAAGCGGCTCAGTCAAAATAGTTACGGACAAATCGCTGTAAAAACAACGCAAATTTCTTCTCACGCAATTTCGATTCCCGCAAAACATCTTCATGTCGTATGACTGTTTCTTTATCGACTCCTGCCGCTTTGTTCGTTATACAGGAAATTGCCCCTACCTGCATCTTCAGATATTTTGCAAAAATTGCCTCCACAACCGTACTCATACCGACGGCATCGGCGCCGAGCGTACGAAAAGCCCTGATCTCCGACGGAGTCTCAAACGACGGCCCCAGCACCTGCATATATACTCCCTCATGACTTTTTACTTCCGTCTCTCTTGCGGCGCATAAAAGCGCGGAAAGAATAGTTTTATCATATACACTCCCCATATCAATAAAAATCGGATACTTTTCGGTCGGTATCGCGCCCGCAAGCGGATTCCTGCCCGTCATATTGATATGGTCTTTTAAAAACATCAGATCGCCCACTTCATATTCCAAATTAATTCCGCCTGCCGCGTTGGTCAAAATAATTTTTTCCGCGCCCAACGCACGCATGACGGCCACGGGCAGCACCACATCCGAGGCTGATCGGCCTTCGTACATATGATAACGGCCTTGCTGTACAACGACGGGAACTCCTTCAAACTTCCCGAAAACGAAGACACCTTTATGTCCCGCAACCCCGCATTCAGGCATTCCAATCTCCGAGTACGGAACAGATGTCGCATCCTCCATTGCCTGCACGACGTTTCCCCAGCCGCTTCCCAAAGTCATCGCCAACACAGGTTTTTCAATTCCTTTTATTTTCTCCGAAATTTTTTTCGCCCGATCGGATAAACAGTATTCTTCCATTTCACTTTTCTCCGTATAATTTATCAAACAGCACACTCTTCGTATCTAATCCGTATCGAGCCGCAATAAAATCGGCTATATGGTCAAAGCCCGTCAATGTGCCGAGATTTTGCGGTTTTACCGATTTACCGTATAACAAAAGCGGCACATATTCACGCGAATGATCCGTCGAAGGCGTGGTCGGATCACAACCGTGGTCAGCCGTAATTATCAAAATATCGTCCTCTTTCAGATTCTTTTCCAACAGCGGGAGATGCCCGTCGATCTCCTTTAAAGCAGCAGCATAACCGTTTACGTCGTTGCGGTGCCCGTACAACATATCCGTATCAACCAAATTTGCAAATATGACTCCGGATCCTGCCGATTCACTAAGGCGCAGCAATGCTCCAAGGCCCTCCTCGTTATTTCCCGTATGAATACTTTCCGCAATGCCGCGGCCGCAAAAAATATCCGCTATTTTTCCTACCCCTATTACGCGGATACCGCGTTCCGTCAACCTGTCCAATACGGTTACTCCGGGCGGTTCCAGAGCGTAATCCTTCCGATCTTCGGTGCGGATAAATTTACCATCTTTATGAATGAACGGCCGCGCTATTACCCTTCCGACCGCCCATTCGCCCGTCATCACTTCCCTTGCCGTCCGACATATCTGATATAATTTTGCAAGCGGGACAACTGAAACGTCCGCCGCGATCTGTAAAACAGAATCTTGCGAAGTATATAAAATCGGAAAACCGCTCCGAAGGTGTTCGTTTCCAAGTCTTTGTATAATTTCCGTCCCCGAAGCAACCTCGTTCCCGATAAAGTGAACCCCGCATTTTTCTTCCAATTTTTCGACAATTTCACGCGGAAACGCATGGGGAAAAACACGAAAAGGCTGTTTTAAAATTAAACCGGCTATTTCATAATGTCCGGCAGTCGTATCCTTCGCGTTCGTCTTTTCCGCAAGCCTCGCATAAGCCGCCCGCGGTGCGGGACAAGGCAAAATCTTCTTGCCGTTTGCAAATACCTTCGGTACGCCGTCAATGTTATTCAGTCCCAACGAAATAAGTTCCGTCAATTCGACCCCTGTCTTTTCGACAATGTTTGAATACGTATCCGATCCCTCGTCTCCGAATTTTGCCGCATCCGGCATTGCGCCGATCCCAAAGCTGTCGATTACCACCAAAAAAGTTCTCATGCGCTCTTCCTCCTGATTTATTATACCACGATTTCTGCCTTTTGAAAAGACCTGTATAAAATTATTTTTTCCTGAATCCGAATTTACCGATTTTTAATAAAAAAAACCGAAAACGCACGTATGTGCAATCTTCGGTCTTTTCTCCGATCATTAAAGATCAAGCCAGCCCTTATATTTTTGCAAATTCGGAACAGCCTTGCCTGATTGACAGAAACAGACTATTTTTCCGAACCGTCCTTCTCTTCCGATTTTATACGTAAAGGCGAAGGTTCGGCATCTTTCTCCGCCTTCTTTTTGCTTTTAAAAAGATTGGTAAACCATGCCTCTATTTTGTCGCCTTTTTTATAAATGAGTATAAACAAAAATATTATCGCAATGCCGATGACCGCCCAGCACAACAATCCCCACCAGGTTGTGTACGGGATAATCATTCCTTCCATAGAAAAGCTGGTCAAAACGACAGAAATCGCGCGCGAAATAATTTGCATTATGATAAAATAGCGCCAAGTCATTGTCGATAAACCCGCAACAAAACAGAGAATATCGTCCGGAAATACGGGTAACAAAAACATCGCCGTCAAGATCCGCCGATCTTTTCCGCTGACTTTTTTCAGCCAGGAATCCAAAGCATCTTTTCCTACCAGCCACGCCGCAGCCTTGTAACCGATCACCCTGCCGATCCAAAACGCTACGAATGATCCCAATAATATACCGATGTAGCTGAATAAACTCGTCTTCCACGGCCCGAATACAAATACTCCCGCACCTACGGTCAATATACCCGGAATCGGCAATAAAAAAACTTGCAGCGCCTGCAGAAGTATAAACGCAAGAGGCCCCCAAACGCCCGTCTTTTCTATCAACTCTTGCAAATCTTCCCTTGAATCGATTTTATCGATAAAGCCGGTAACCTGGAAAATATAGAGCCCTACCAGAATCACTGCCGCAAGGATCAAACCCGTCAGCAAAAATTTATAAACAACTTCAATCCTTCGAACGCAGAAAAACACCGTTGCCGCTATATATACGATCTCAATACCGATCGATAAAGATACGATGACCGCCGCATGTTCATGGATAAATCCCGTATGAAAATTTTGTATGCACAAGAATGTGAACGCAATAACACAGGCAGAACAAACGATCGGCAACAGTATTGCAAAAATTTTTTTCGGTAATTGTTTCATAAAACTTCAACGAGAATTTTCTCTTTTTCGGCTATTTACTATATTATATACCCAAAACAGAGAAAATAATGCTTAAATGCCTAAACTATCCCTTTAACTTTTTGATGGCTGCGCGCGCAAGGGCGTCGCATCGATTGTTAAATTCATTGTCGGCATGGCCTTTTACCTTTATAAAGGTAACTTCGTGTACCAATGTAAGATCATAAAGCTTTTTCCACAAGTCAGCATTGAGAACATCTTTCCCGTCCGATTTTTTCCAGCCGTTCTTTTTCCAGCCGTATATCCATCCTTCATTGAATGCGTTGACCGTATAGGCTGAATCACTGTAAACGCTGACCTTGCATTTCTCTTTCAGTTTTTCCAAACCCGCTATCACCGCGTAGATCTCCATGCGGTTGTTTGTGGTAGAAAGCTCCCCGCCGCTCAATTCTCGCTCGATGCCTTTAAAAATAAGTATTGCACCATAACCGCCAATTCCCGGATTTCCCGAACAAGCTCCGTCCGTGTATAGCGTCACTTCTTTCATTCTTGCTCCGATAACTCTTCCGCTCTCTTGACACATGCCGATACAGCCCTGCCGATCATTCCTTCCATATCGTCTTTTTTGAAAGAATCCACCGCCTGAATGGTCGTCCCCCCCTTACTGCAGACCGCAGCGATCATTTCGTCTATCGTCTTATCTTCCGTATGAACAACCATTTCGGCTCCGCCCACTACCGTATTTACTGCCAGCGTCTTGGCTTCGTCTTCCGTTAATCCGTTCTGGACTCCGGCCTTTATCAAGCCGTCTATAAACATATATACATAGGCGGGGCCGCTGCCGCTGATTCCGGTAACGGCATTCAATTTTTCTTCCGGTACGATCAACGTATTCCCGACACTGTTGAATACTTCCTGCACAAACGCACAATCATCCACATCGTCTTCAAAATCCGACAAATCTAATGCCGCCATGCCAAAATTGATCGAACACGGAAGATTCGGCATAACACGTACAACTTTTACCTCTTTGCCGAACAAAGCGTCTTTTATTCTTTGCTTCTTGACCCCTGCCATGATCGAGATCACTTTTTCAACAGGAACACCGCGCAAGCTTTCCGCTACCGCAGGAAACGTTTGCGGTTTGACCGCAAGAAGAAGATACTCGCTGTTATCCGCAACGTCACGATTGTTTGCCGTTACATTGACTCCATAATCTTTTAAAATCGCCTGTGCTGCCGGTGACGGATCCGAAACGATTATTTTTTTAGGCTTTATGAAATCAATTCCTTTGATTATGGCTTGCGCCATAAATCCGCCACCGATAACACCCAGTTTAAATTGTTTTTTCATTTTTCAGCTCCTTTTTCATGAGAACAGCGCGAAATCTGTTGACTTAAAATTAATTTTACTATATAATAATAAAGTGCTTAGGGGAGTGGCTCAACGGTAGAGTAGCGGTCTCCAAAACCGTAGGTTGCGTGTTCGAATCGCGTCTCCCCTGCCAAACGCTTCAAATCACAACATCTTGTGGTTTGAAGCGTTTTTTCATACAAGATATTGGCCGCGTTTGCGAAGTGTCCACCAAAGTGTCCACTAAGGTGTCCACTAAGGTGTCCACCAACCGCCCTAAAAACTAAATATTGCAAGATCAGTAAGTCACTTTTTCAAAAAAAATTTTTTGATACTTGCAAAAATTTTTTTGATGTCTGTTTTATTGTCAAACAAAAGGGTTAAACTTTCTTTTTTCATTATGAATATTCATTGAATTTTGCATAATTACTCATTCAAGTTGCCCTTTCTTTTATTTTATATCAATCACGAAAAAAAGTCAAACGATAGCCCTTTATCATTACTATCTTATTGTATAAAAAGAGCAAGCAAACACGCTTGCTCTTTTCTACATCTCTGCACCTTTGTCAATCGCCTCAAGTATTCGTCTTTGTGCATTCGGAAACAAATGGCTATAAGTGTTCAATGTTTCCTTTATATCCCGATGCCCCAATCTCTTTGACAATAATATTATATCTTCTATTCTCGTCCATCTTTCTTCTAACCGTTTGATCAGATAACGGGAGTTTCCCTCCAAATACAAAATCGGTTTCCGCGAAGTCATAGTCTTTCTCACTCTCCTCCCGGAGGTCTTTCAATATCTTTACCACTGATTCGGTCATCCATACTCGTCGAATGGACGTTTTGTTTTTAGGGGTTGTTACCTCATAATTTCTATTGTTTATCTTATGCCACCCCATACTTGAAGATGTTGGATCGGTAGCCAAAACGACCTCCACGCCTTTTTCCGGCTGTTTTCGGTTCAACGATTTATTGATGCGCACTTCTTGCTTGGCAAAGTCCACGTCTTGCCATGTAAGCGCAAGAGCCTCTCCTTTTCTTGTTTCCATAAAGTACATGAAAGAGAAAAAGTATCTATACTCCGCTTCAGGATCCAAGATGATTACCTTCGTTCCGTTTGCCCACTCATTCAGCGCGAGCGTCTTAAGAAAATAGCTCTTGCCGCTTCCGGGAAGCCCTATGACCATGGCATTGGAATTCTGATGCAGCGCATCTCTTTTCCAAATGTTCAATATAAACGGATACCCGCTGTCGTAATTTGTTCCGAGCAGGAAACCGCCATTGTCCATACAGATTGTCCGTACAAACGGGAATACGGCGGCCAGCGAACTGGAATTGATGCCTGTAGTATAATTCTTCAGCTTTGCTGTCGGCGTAAGTCCTGACATGGCAAACGCATTCTGTTGAAGCCCATACAGCGTCGAGACCTTGAAATTGTTGATCGTAAGCTCGCGGCGGACAGAACGCCTGTAATCCGCATCTTCAAGGTAGTTATAGGCCGTCACGGTCAATGTAACATTGAGCAGAGATTCGTTACCTCGCTGCAGTGCCTCAAGCAGGACTTCCATCGTCTCACGATGCGAGTCTGCAGCGCTGGTTTCGCTGGCGCGCTCTGATGTGAGCTGCTTTGTCTGCATTTCACCAATGACGCGATCAATCCGGCGTATTGCCTTATTTTTTTCTTCCAGAGTGACGTGCAGGACCACCTTCGTGTTTGGAATATTGAAGATCCGCGCGCCCCAGGCATTATAGACATAGAGCGGATAGTCAGCGATCGCAAAAAGTGGCATTTGCAAAGGCGGGAGAACTCGGAAAACAAAATATGTCCGGACAAAGTCTGTCCGCAAATCAGGAGACAAAATGAACGGGTTAAAGAACAGCGGAAAAAAATATATGATTTGCGCCGTAACTGCGCACTATCTCATGGCATTTATCGGTGGATTTGTGGGAATATTCAGCGTTACGCTTTTACTTGGTTCGTTTGGGGCTGCACAGACAGGAAATTTATTCTCCATCGTATCGGCGGTGTTCGGCGGTGACATGCAGGGATTTATTTTACGCATCATCTGCCTGCTGATATTTTTTGCCGCAATAGTGTTCGCTACATTGCTCGGCGAACGCTGCACACGAATGAAACTTATATGCGTCGTTACAGATGTTGCCATGGTGATTATTCTTGGATTATTGCCACGGCAACTTAACCGTATAATATATCTTTATCCGATATCGTTTGCAATGACGGTGCAATGGCTGTCTTTTCGCGGAATAGAAGGTTGTTATAGCGCAACCCCCTTTACGACAAATAATTTAAGACAGTTTATGACGGCTTTGATACATTTGGTTGAAAAGGAAAAAGTGCAGCGGAAAAAAATGCGCTCACCGCTGCGTTCTATCTGTTTACGGCAATATTTTTTATATTTGGCATTGTCGCAGGATACGCTACTTGCATAAAATTCGATATGTCGTCGCTCTGGTTTTGCCTGATCCCGTTGGCAATCGCCTTGCCGCTGGCGATTATTTTAAAAGAGCAAAAGCAGACAAATTGACTTTTTAGAGATTTGATAAATTTATAATCCGACAAAATGCTACAAACAAATGTTTATATTTCTATTGACTTGGTGCGGTAGATATGATAAAATACAAGAGTACAGGCGCATAAGTTGCCTGTACTCTTTTGCCGTACATTGATTTTAAGTATGGCGTACTCCCCTTGCGGGAGGAAGGGCGCATAACACGATTGCGCCGCGGAGTTGTGTGCTCCGAAGTTGCCGCGCGGGAAGAAGGCGCGGCGGGAACCAACCCGAGCCGTCTGGAAAAACAGGGCTCCCAAAAAGTATCGAAGAACTTTTTGATATTCCCG
>CALVMA010000172.1 GCA_944341655.1 uncultured Clostridia bacterium
GGCGTTCGGCAAAGCCCGAAAACCGCCCGCGCGCGGCGCGCGCGGGCGGACGGCAAAGCATCGGCGAGGAAGGCGCGGGGGAGTTTGCCGCTTTTCGGATAAGGAGGTCAGATGTTTTCGAAAGTTATGAGTTTTGCCCTGTCTGGATTGGACGGGGTGCCTGTCGAGGCGGAAACGGATATCAACAACGGTCTTCCGTCCTACGAGCTGGTGGGCTTGCCGGACGCGGCGGTCAAGGAAAGCCGCGAGCGGGTGCGTTCGGCGCTGAAGAACAGCGGCAGGAAATTCCCCGTGCAAAAGATCACGGTCAACCTTGCGCCTGCGGACCTGAAAAAAGAGGGGAGCAGTTTTGATCTGGCGATCGCGGTCGGGATACTCAAAGCGACGGGGCAGCTGGCGGACGCGGATCTTACGGGCATCGTATTTTTGGGCGAGCTGGCGCTGGACGGGGCGTTGCGCCCCGTGGCGGGGATCTTGCCGCTGTTGATATCCGCGACGGCGCGCGGTTTTAGCACCTTTGTATTGCCTGCGGGGAATGCGAAGGAGGCGTCCTATATCGAAGGGGCGCGGGTATATGCGGCGAAGACGCTGACCGAAGTCATCGATCATCTGAGCGGGGCGGCGCCGCTTGCGGCGGTTCCCGCGGCGAAGTACGGGAGCGGAAAGCGGGAAGAATACGGTTCCGATCTCGCATACGTGAAGGGCCAGGCGATCGCGCGGCGCGCGTTGGAAGTGGCTGTTTCGGGCGGGCACAACATACTTTTGGTCGGGCCGCCGGGGGCGGGCAAGACGATGCTGGCGCGCTGTATTCCCACCATCATGCCCGACATGACGTTCGAAGAGGCGCTGGAAGTCACGAAGATCCATTCGGTGGCGGGCGTTTTGGGGGAAGAAGGGATCGTGACGCTGCGTCCTTTCCGCACGCCGCATCATACGGCGACGACGGTGTCGCTGTGCGGCGGGGGGACGCGCTCGGTCAGGCCGGGCGAGATCAGCCTTGCGCACAACGGCGTGCTTTGTTTGGACGAGCTTCCCGAATATCACCGCAGCGCGCTCGAAGCGCTGCGGCAGCCGCTCGAAGACGGGTGCATCACGGTGACGCGGTCGGGCGGAGCGGTCACCTTTCCCGCGAATTTCATGCTCTGCGCGAGCATGAATCCCTGTCCCTGCGGCAATTACGGGAGTGCGGAAAAAGCGTGTACCTGTACGCCTGCCGCCATACACAAATACCGTTCCAAGCTGAGCGGGCCGCTGCTCGACCGCATCGACATTCAGGTGCAGACGGACGCGGTCGGCTACGACGAACTTGTTTCCGAGCGGGAGGAAGAGAGTTCGGAAACGGTGCGGAAGCGGGTGGAGCGCACGCGCGCGGTCCAGCGCAGGCGTTTTGAAAATTCAGCGGGAGTTCATACCAATGCGGATATGGGGGAGCGTGAGATGCGGAAGTTTTGCATCCTTTCGCCCGAATGCGAAAAGATCCTGCGGATGGCTTTTGAGCGGCTGAAGCTGTCGGCGCGGGCGCGTTCGCGCATCGTGAAGGTGGCGCGGACGATCGCGGACATGGCGCAGTCGCAGGAGATTCTGCCCGCGCACATTCTGGAGGCGGTTTCCTACCGCAGCATAGAGAGTTTCGACTGATGGAAACGAATTATACCAAAGAAGAAAAGGCGGAGATCTGGCTGGATTCGTTCGGTCTGGATTACGCGAAGAAATCGGCGGTCATGGAGCTGGCGGCGTCGGCGTACGCGGCGGCGGAAAATTTTGCGGCTTTGCGCGGACGGGTGAGTGCGATCGCGGGAGAAGAAACGGCGGCGCGCATGGAAAAGACGCTGCAAAGCGGGGAATATCTTCGGGAGCTTCTGCATACATATTCCCAAAAGCGGATCCGCTGCGTGACGTATTCGGGCTAGCTGTATCCGGAGCTATTGAGGCAGATCCCCGATCCTCCGCTGGTGCTGTACTGCCGCGGGAACGCGGAGCTTTTGCGTTGCAGGAAGTTTGCGATCGTGGGATCCCGCCGCACTCTGCCGCAGGTTCTCAGGCGGACGGAGGAATTTTCGCGGGCATTGACGGCGTATTTTGCGGTGGTGACGGGGATCGCGGACGGCGGCGACAGCGCGGCGCTCGTCGGAGCGCTGGAAAGCGGCAAGGTCATCAGCGTGTTGCCGTACGGCATGGATCATGTGTATCCCGCCTGCAACCGCGGCTTGCTTGCGGAGGCGGAGAGGCGCGGGCTGGTGATCAGCGAATATTTGCCGCACGAAAAGCCTGCAACGTATCGGTTTCCTGCGCGGAACAGGATCATGGCGGGGCTTTCGGAGGGCGTGCTCGTGGTCAGCGGCGGAGAGAGGAGCGGCACGCGCATCACGGCAGAGCGGGCGTACGAATACGGGCGGGACGTGTTTGCGTTTCCCTATTCGATCGGGATCGAGTCGGGTGCGGGCTGTAACAAACTTATCAAAGAATACGCAAAATTGACGGAAAATTTGGTTGACATTTGTTCTGCTTTTGGTATAAACTTGACCGAAACGGAAGAAGTCGCGCTGTCGGGCGCGGAGCTTGCCGTGTATAGAATGCTTCTGGACGGGGAAAAACATGCGGCGGAGATCGCAGAGGGAACGGGGCTGAAAGCGTACGAGCTTCCGGCGGTTCTCACCCTTCTGGAAATGAAAAAACTGATCGTGCCCTGCGGCGGAAACCGCTGGGCGGCACGCTGAACGCGCCGCGGCCGAAGAGGGACGGCGCCGTTCGGGCAAGGAGTGAACGTATGGATCTGATCATAGTCGAATCGCCTTCCAAGGCGAAAACGATCTCGAAATATTTGAAGGGGAAATACCGTGTGGACGCATCGGGCGGGCACGTGCGGGATCTTCCCGAAAAACGTCTGGGCGTGAGCATCGACAACAATTTTGAGCCGACGTATGTGGACAATCCCGACAACAAGGCGGTGATCAAGCGTCTTTCCGACGAGGCGGCGAAGGCGGAGCACGTCTATCTTGCGACCGACCCGGACCGCGAAGGGGAAGCGATCTCGTGGCATTTGAAGAATGTTTTGAAGCTCAAGGACGGCAAAAACCGCATCGAATTCAACGAAATATCCCCGTCGGCGGTGACAAAGGCGTTGCAGAACCCGCGGGAGATCGACTACAATCTCGTGGACGCGCAGCAGGCGCGGCGCGTTCTGGACAGGCTGGTGGGTTACAAATTGTCGCCGCTTTTGTGCAAGCGTATCCGTTCGGGGCTTTCGGCGGGGCGCGTGCAGTCGGTGGCGCTGCGGCTGATCGTAGACCGCGAACGCGAGATCCGCGCGTTCGTGCCCGAGGAATACTGGCACATCAACGCGGAATTGCAGGATAAACCCAAAGAATACGCACCGTTCAAGGCGCTTCTCGGCGAAAAGAACGGGAAAAAATACCTTCCTTCCTGTGCGGAGGAAAGCGAAAAGGTGCGTACGGAGCTGGGGCAGAACCCGTACATCGTGAGCGACATCAAAAAGAGCGTCGCAAGATCGCATGCTCCCGCGCCGTTCACGACGTCCACCCTGCAGCAGGATGCGTCCAACAAATTCGGCATGACCTCTCCGGACGTCATGCTGGTGGCGCAGCACCTGTACGAGGGGATCGACACCGAATCGGAGGGGCATATCGCGCTGGTCACGTACATCCGTACCGACTCCGTCCGCGTTTCCGCGGAGGCGCAGGCGAAAGCGCGGGAATTCATCGCCGCCAAATTCGGAAAAGAGTATGTCCCCGAAAAGCCCAATTTTTACGCGTCGAAAAAGGGCGCGCAGGACGCGCACGAATGTATCCGCCCGATCGACCTTTCCCGCACGCCCGAGAGCATGAAGGGCACGCTGGACAAGAAGCATTACAACGTTTACAAACTCATTTATGACCGCTTTGTCGCGTCGCAGATGAGCGAGGCGCTGTACAACAGCGTGCAGATCAAGATCAAAAACGGTATTTACGGGTTCAAAGCGAGCGGAAAGACCATGCAGTTCGCAGGGTTTACGGCGGCATACCAGGAAGTCAAAAAAGAGGACGAGGAGGGCGAAAGCGGCAAACTTCTGCCCAACCTGAAAGAGGGGGAGGAGCTGGATCTCATCCGCTTAACGAGCGACCAGAAATTTACCAAACCGCCTCTGCGCTACACGGACGCGTCGCTGGTCAAAGCGATGGAGGACAAGGGGATCGGCAGGCCGTCGACGTACGCGAGCATCATTTCGGTGCTGAACAAGAGAAAATACGTGACGAAAGACGGCAAATACATGGTACCGACGGACGTGGCGTTCGAGATCACCGATCTTCTGATGAAATACTTCACGGACATCATGGACGTCGGCTTTACGGCGAAAATGGAAGACAAGCTGGACGGCATCGAGGACGGCGGCGTGGACTGGCACAAGATCATTGCGGATTTTTACCCGCCGTTTGCGGAAAAACTCATCTTTGCCGCCAACGACGGCGACGAAATGACGGATATCCTCTGCGAAAAGTGCGGTCATCCGATGATCCGCAAGAGCGGAAGATACGGCAAGTACCTCGCCTGCTCCAATTATCCGGAATGTTCCAACATCAAGAGCGAGGGCGCGGAGATCTCCGCGACCAAATGCCCCAAATGCGGCGCGAACATGGTGGTCAAGAGCGGCAAGTTCGGTAAGTTCCTCGCCTGCCCCAATTACCCCGAATGCAACGCGACGCTCCCTTTCGAAAGCGAAATTTCCAAAGAAAAATGTCCCAAATGCGGCACGCTCATGTATTACCGCAACGGCAGGAACGGCAGGTACCTGAGCTGCCCGAAATGCTCGACCAACCAGTCGATCGCGGAGACGGCGGGCATCTGCCCCGTCTGCGGCGCGCCGACGCGCCGCCTGAAAAGCAAGGCGGGCAAGATCTTTTACAGCTGCACAAAATACCCGCAATGCAAGTTCATGAGCTGGGAAATGCCCACGGGCGAAAAATGTCCCAAATGCGGCAAATATCTGATCAAGAAAGGCAAAAAGATCTGCTGTTCCTCCTGCGACTACTCCAAGGACGCGCCGGCAGATCCCGCGTCGGAAAATCCCGACGGCGGAGAAGTTTCCGAATAAAACAAAAAAGCGGCTGCCTGCCGCTTTTTTGTTTTATTGCTGCATTCTTTCGACCGGCGGGCGATCTGCCGTAAACAAAATAAGCGCAAACCGTTTTTTCGGCGGCTTTTTCATTGCCCGCCGAAAGCCCTCCATTTGAGAATTTTTCCGAATTATCATAAAAAATCCTTGACAAGTGCGGGCGGACGATCTATAATGATTTTAGCACTCTGATCAAAAGAGTGCTAAACGCAAAGAGAGCGAAAAGGAGAGCGGATGGCGGAGCTTGTAAAAGTGATCGGAGCGGGGCTTGCGGGGTGTGAAGCGGCGTATTATCTTGCGGAACACGGGTTTTGCGTGCGGCTGTACGAGAGCAAGCCCGAAAAATTCACGCCGGCGCACGCGCAGGCGGGATATGCGGAGCTTGTGTGCAGCAATTCGCTCAAGAGCAACGATGTTTACGGCAACGCGTGCGGGCTTTTAAAGGAAGAAATGCGCCTGTTCGGATCGCTGACCATGGAGGCGGCGGAGCGGGCGAGAGTGCCTGCGGGCGGTGCGCTTGCGGTGGATCGGGACGCGTTTTCGCGGTACGTCACGGAGAAGATCGAGAGTCACGCGGCGATCGAAGTTATTCACGAAGAGGTGACGAAGATCCCGAAAGGGTATGCGGTCGTGGCGACGGGGCCGCTCACGTTGGACGCTTTGGCGGAGGATATCCGCGGCAAAATGGGCGGGAACCTTTCCTTTTACGATGCGGCGGCGCCGATCGTATCGGCGCAGAGCGTGGATTTTTCCAAGACGTTCACGGCGGACAGGTACGGGAAAGGGGACGGCGATTATGTCAACTGTCCGATGACGAAAGAGGAATACGAAGCGTTTGCGGAAGCGCTGGGAAGCGCGGAGCGGGCGCTCGTGCACGATTTTGACAAGCGCGACGTGTTCGAGGGGTGCATGCCCGCGGAGATCATGGCGTCGCGGGGCAAAGACACGCTGCGTTTCGGAATGATGAAGCCCGTGGGGTTGTACGATGCGGACGGGAAGCGTCCGTACGCGGTGGTGCAGCTGCGCAAGGAAAATTGCGCGGGCACGGCGTACAATCTGGTGGGATTTCAGACGAATCTGAAATTTGCCGAGCAAAAGCGGGTATTTTCGATGATCCCCGCGCTGAAAGAGGCGGAATTTCTGCGGTACGGAGTCATGCACAGGAACACGTTTCTGAACGCGCCGCAGGTACTGAACGCGGATCTGTCGTGGAAGCAAGACGGCACGGTATTTTTTGCGGGGCAGATGACGGGCGTGGAAGGATATGTGGAGAGTGCGGCGTGCGGGATCTGGGCGGCGATGGGCTGTGCGCTGAAAATGCGCGGGAAGGAGCCTGTGCAATGGGATGCCGAGACGGTATCGGGCGCGCTGATGCGGCACGTCACGGCGGAGACTTCCGATTTTCAGCCGATGAACGCCAATTACGGTATTTTGGAGCCTTTGCCCGAACATGTGCGGGACAAGGCCTTGAAGAAGAAACTTTTTGCGGAACGCGCACTTGCAAAGATGCGCGGAATTTATGAAAAAACAGAGCGCGCGCTGCGAGGATAGGCGCGCAAACGGAGGGAAAGTATGCCTGAATTCAGAGGTACGACGATATGCGCCGTCAAGCGTGACGGCAAGACGGCGATCGCGGGTGACGGACAGGTCACGATGGGCGAATCGGTCGTATTCAAAAACAATGCAGTGAAGGTGCGCCGCATTTACGGCGGCAAGGTAGTTTTGGGTTTTGCGGGATCGGTTTCGGACGCGTTTTCGCTGTCCGAGCGTTTCGAAGGGATGCTCAACAAGTTTTCGGGGAACCTGATGCGTTCGGCGGTGGAGCTTGCGGAGCTTTGGCGCAACGACAAGATGATCCGCAAGCTGGAAGCCATGATGATCGTGGCGGACAAAGACCAGCTGCTCATCATCAGCGGCAACGGCGAAGTGATCGAGCCGGACGGCGGCGTGTGTGCGATCGGCAGCGGCGGGAATTACGCTCTGGCGGCGGCGCGCGCGCTGGCGCAGGAAACCAAATATTCCGCGGAGGAGATCGCGTTCAAGGCTTTGAAGATCGCGAGCGAGATCTGCGTGTACACGAACGACCATATCACGGTCGAAGTGGTGTGACGTGTCGGAGGGAAAAATATGAATCATTTATCACCCAAACAGATCGTAAACGAGCTGGATAAATACATCATCGGGCAGGACAAGGCGAAGCGCGCGGTGGCGATCGCGCTGCGCAACAGGTACCGCCGCAGCAAGCTGTCGGAGGCGGACAGGGAAGAGATCACGCCCAAGAACATCATCATGAAAGGGCCTACGGGCGTGGGCAAGACGGAGATCGCGCGCAGGCTGGCGAAACTTGTGAAAGCGCCGTTTATCAAAGTGGAAGCGACGAAATACACCGAAGTCGGGTACGTCGGGCGGGACGTGGAGAGCATGATCCGCGATCTCGTGGAGTGTTCCATTCGTCTCGTGCGCGAGGAGAAGATGAAAGAGGTGGCGGTGCGTGCGGAAGGCACGGCGGAGAAAAAGATCGTCGCCATTTTATCGGAGATGAAGAAGGGCGAGCGCGGCGAGATGGCGAAAGAGGTGTTCGACGCGAAGCTTTTGGACGAGCTGCGCGAAGGGAAGTACAACGATTTGCAGATCGAGCTGGAAGTGTTGGACGCGCCCAAGGCGATGGAGATCGTTCCGGGCGGCGCGGAGATCAACATCGGTTCGATTTTCGGGGATATGCTGCCCAAGAAAAAGAAGCGCCGCAAGATGTCTGTCAGGCAGGCGATGCAGCAGATCATCAACGAGGAATCGGAAAAGCTCATCGACAACGATGCGGTGAACGCCGAGGCGCTTTCGCGTGCGGAGGAGCAGGGCATCATTTTTATCGACGAGATCGACAAGATCGCGGGCAAAGCCAACCAGGGCGGTGCGGACGTTTCGCGCGAAGGGGTGCAGAGGGATATCCTGCCCATCGTCGAAGGCTGCACGGTCATGACGAAGTACGGCGCGGTCAAGACGGATTTCATTCTGTTCATCGCGGCGGGCGCTTTCCACATTTCCAAAGTGGAGGATCTGATCCCCGAATTGCAGGGGCGTTTCCCCATCAACGTGGAGCTGGAAAGCCTGAGCAAGGAAGATTTTGTCAAGATCCTTACGCAGCCGCAGAACGCGATCACGACGCAGTACGGAAAACTTCTGGGCGTGGATAACATCGATTTGCAGTTCACGAACGACGCGATCGAAGAGATTGCGGGCATTTCCGCGGACATGAACGCGACGAGCGAGGACATCGGCGCGCGCCGCCTGCACACGGTCATGGAATATCTTTTGGAGGACATTTCTTTCAACGCGGGCGGGGATTATCCGACGGTCACGGTCAAGATCGACAAAAAATACGTCGATGAGCATCTGGAAAAGATCATCAAAAACCGCGACCTCAAAAAATACGTGCTTTAATGTTCCGTGAAGGCAAAAGGAGTAAATATGATCAACATTCCCAAAGGGACAAAGGACGTATTGCCGTCCGAGGCATACAAGTGGCATTTTGTGGAGAACACGGCGAGAAAGACGGCGGCGCTGTACAATTTAAAGGAGATACGCACGCCTGTGTTTGAGCATACGGAGCTGTTCCTGCGCGGCGTGGGGGATACGACGGACATCGTCAACAAAGAGATGTACACCTTTTTGGACAAGGGAGACCGCTCGATCACGCTCAAACCCGAAGGGACGGCGGGCGTGGTGCGTTCCTTTATCGAAAACGGTCTGGCGGGCGGCGTTCTGCCGCTGAAAATGTACTATATCACGCCCGTATTCCGTTACGAGCGCCCGCAGGCGGGGAGATTGCGCGAGCATCACCAGTTCGGCGTGGAGATCTTCGGCGGCAAGGGTGCGGAAACGGATGCGGAAGTCATTTTGCTGGCGCGCGATTACATCCGCGCGCTGGGCGTGGAAGGGGTGGAGCTGAATCTGAACTCGATCGGCTGCAAGCATTGCCGTCCGAAGTTCAACGAGGCGCTCAAAGAATACCTGCGGCCGCATCTTGACAAGATGTGTCCGACCTGCAACGCGCGGTTCGAGAAAAACCCGCTGCGCATTTTGGACTGCAAGGAAGAGGCGTGCTCGAAGATCAACGAAAACGCGCCCAAGACGACGGATTTTCTGTGCGACGAATGCCGTGAGCATTTCGAGAAACTCAAAGAGATCCTGGACGCGTGCGGGGTGAAGTACAAATTGAACCCGAAGCTCGTGCGCGGGCTGGACTATTATTCGAAAACGGTGTTCGAATTCGTTTCGACGAGCATCGGCTCGCAGGGCACGGTGCTGGGCGGCGGACGGTACGACACGCTGATCGAGAATTTGGGCGGGCCGAGCGTGCCTGCGGTCGGGTTCGGCAGCGGCATCGAGCGGATGCTGTTGGTTCTGGAAAACACGGGCAAGACCATACCCGAAGAGGAGCCGCTGTGCGTGTATGCGGCGGGATTGGACGATGCGGGCAGGAAAGCGGCGTTTGCGCTGGCGGACGAATTGCGTCGGGCGGGCATTTCGGCGGATACCGACCACGCGTCGCGTTCGGTCAAGGCGCAGTTCAAGTACGCGGGAAAGATCGGGGCAAAGTATGTCATCGTGATCGGATCCAACGAGCTGGAAAGCGGCGAATATACGGTGAAAAATATGTCCGATTCGACGTCCGTGAACGTAAAAGCGGAGGACGTTGTCGCGTTTTTGGAGCAGAATTGTAAATGAAAGAACGTGCCATCGTCGTAAAAACGGCTGGAAAGATCGCCGTTTTACAGATCGAAAAGCACCCCGAGTGCGATGCCTGCAAAGCGTGTGCGTTCCGTGCGGGAAAGAGCACGGTGAAAGTGAAGGCGAAAAACGGGATCGGCGCGCAGGCGGGCGACGAAGTGGTGGTGCAGGCGGAAAAGGATAACCGGCTTTTGGCGTCGTTTATCGTGTATGTGATCCCCGTGTTGCTTGCGGCGGCGGGGGTGGCGGCAGGCGCGGCGGCGCTGAAAAGCGAGCTTTGGGCGGCGCTTTTGTGCCTGGCGGGGCTGGCATTGGGTTTTGTCGCAGTATATGTGCTGGACAAATTTGCGGCGAGATCGCGCGGATTTGGTATGGAAATCGTCGAGATCTGCCAAAATAATAAGGAAAATCAGGAGGATAAAACAGATGATCAACAGTTTTGATACGGCCGCGTTCCGTGCGGCGATGGATGAAAAGAAGACGCTGGTCGTGGATTTTTACGCGGATTGGTGCGGCCCTTGCCGCATGCTCGGCCCGGTGATGGAAGACATTTCGGAAGAGCTTTCGGACAAGGCGCAGTTTGTCAAGATCAACGTGGACGACAACCCCGATCTTGCGCGCGAATACGGGATCATGAGCATTCCCTGCGTGATGGTCTTCAAGGGCGGCGAACTGGCAGGCAAAAACCTGGGATTTGTGCCCAAAGCGGCGATGAAGGAATTTATCGAAAAGAATATCTGACGGCTTGTTCGTCTGATTCCGCGGTCAAAGCGATCCGATGCGCGGTGAAACGGGCGTAAAATTTTCGGATAAAAGAGGCGGCGGCGCAAAAAATTTTGCGCCGCCGCCTCTTATTTCTTGTATATTTTTACTTTTTGCGCTATAATGATAGAAAACGAAAAAAACGACGGAGAAAATGTTATGATTGATATGTCCACGATCAAGAACGCCGACGCAGAAGTTTTCGAGGCGATGGACCTCGAGCTTTCCCGTCAGCGCGGCAACATCGAGCTTATCGCGAGCGAGAACTTCGTGTCTCCCGCGGTGATGGCGGCGGTAGGTTCGCATCTGACCAACAAGTATGCGGAAGGCTTGCCCGGCAAGCGCTATTACGGCGGGTGCCAGTATGTCGACATGGTTGAAAACCTTGCGATCGAGCGCTGCAAAAAATTGTTCGGCTGCGATCATGCGAACGTGCAGCCGCACAGCGGCGCGCAGGCGAACACGGCGGTGTATTTTGCGCTGCTCAACCCCGGCGACACCATTCTCGGAATGAATCTTTCGCACGGCGGACATCTCACGCACGGTTCTCCCGTCAACATTTCGGGGAAATATTTCAAGATCGTGCCGTACGGCGTATCCAGGGAAGACGAAAGCATCGATTACGATGCTTTGGAGCAGCTGGCGATCGAAAACAAGCCCAAAATGATCGTGGCGGGCGCGAGCGCGTACCCGCGCATCATCGATTTTCCCCGTCTTCGCGAGATCGCGGACAAAGTCGGGGCGTATCTCATGGTGGACATCGCGCACATTGCGGGGCTCGTGGCGGCGGGATTGCATCCTTCGCCCGTGCCGTATGCGGACATCGTGACCACGACGACGCATAAGACGCTCCGCGGTCCGCGCGGCGGCGTCATCATGTGCAAGGAACAGTATGCGAAAGC
This sequence comes from uncultured Clostridia bacterium, assembly GCA_944341655.1. Taxonomy (GTDB): domain Bacteria; phylum Bacillota; class Clostridia; order Christensenellales; family Borkfalkiaceae; genus Borkfalkia. Next base: position 11,503 of record CALVMA010000172.1, read on the forward strand.
GATCGACAAAGCGGTGTTCCCCGGAATGCAGGGCGGCCCTCTCATGCACGTGATCGCGGGCAAAGCGGTGGCGTTCAAGGAAGCGCTTTCGGACGAATTCAAGGCGTACCAGAAGCAGGTCGTGGCGAACGCGGCGGCGATGGCGGACGAGTTTAAAAAGTGCGGCGTGCGCCTGGTTTCGGGCGGCACGGACAATCATCTCATGCTCGTGGATCTTCGCGACAAGAACATGACGGGCAAAGAGTTGGAAAAAATGCTGGACGAAGTGAACATCACCGTCAACAAGAACACGATCCCGTTCGAGGAGACGAGCCCGTTCATCACGAGCGGTATCCGTATCGGTACTCCCAGCATCACGACACGCGGGTTCAAGGAAGAGGACGCGCGTTTGGTCGCGCGGCTGATCTCGAAGATCATCGCGGAAAAAGAAGGGGCGTTCGATTACGTCCGCGCGGAAGTGAAAAAACTCTGCGACAAACACCCGCTGTACGCGAACGACATTCTCTGACGCGGCAAGTCGGGGATAAAGCAAATTTTTTGAAAAGAAAGGACGGGGGCAAAATTGTTTGCCACCGTCCGTTTTCGGGAAGAAAACCGAAAAGCGCTGCCCGCAATTTTTTGCGGGCAGCGCTTTTTTGTGCCGTAAAGAACGGCGTTTTGTTTTCACGGCGTTTTGAAAGGACGAAAAACGTCCGAAAAGCCATGCGCTTTCAATAGTCTTTTCTGCCGGCGAGGTGGTCGATGCTCACCTCAAAATAATCGGCAAGTTTTACCAGCTGCGAAAGTTTGGGCTCCGAGATGCCGTAGCACCAGTTGGAAACGGTCTGCTGGCTGAATTTCAGGTCTTTGGCGAGGCGGTACATGGAAATTCGGTCTTCCCGCAAAAGCGCATTTAAATTTTCATAGAAAGGTCGCGGTCTGTTTTGTAACATAATTTTTCTCATTATACCAAAAAACGCGCTTTTTTGCAAGAAAACGGACACACTGTGCACAAATTTGAGAGCAGGTAATTTTTTCAAGAGAAAGCGGCGGAAAAAAGTTTGACTGCGCCTTGACTTTGGGCGGGGAAGGGCATATAATGGAAAAGGTGAGGGGAAACGTACATGGACGATAAGATGCGCCGCAGGATGCTGGCGGCAGGGATATTGGAAATTTTTGCGGCGGTTGCGGGATTTGCCGCCTTCGAATGGGCGGTTCATTTATCCTTTATGAACTTTCAGGCGCGTATGGCGCAGACGGAACAGCCTATGATGATGATCGGCATTGCCGCGTTTATCCTATTTTTCTATTATTTTATCGCGGGTTTCGGGGTTTTGTTCCTGGTGAACCTGTTGACGGGGATCCGCTCCGTCTGCCGCAGTGCCCGCAAGGGCGGTATCGATTTCAAAAAGGAAAAGGTGTGGCTGATTTTGGGCGTCGTGTGGGCGGGCATCGCGTTGCTTTTTGCGGCGATCACGTGTTTTAGCGGGTATGCGTGGCCTGTCGTTTTGTCTGCTTCGGCGGCAGCCGCCGCCGCGGCTGCCGCCGTGCTCGGCGTTTTTCTCTTTGCCGCCGTGCGCCGCCTGCAGGGCGCGGCGCACGGGCCCGAAATCCGTGAGGACGAAGATGACGCGTCCGGATCCGAAGAGAACGGCGGGTGATTTTTCAAAAAGCGGCAAAAGATATCCCTTTAAAACTTTGCCCGAAAGAGAAGGGATTTTCCCCGTCAAAACGTTTGACAGGGCAGGCGGGCGATGCTATAATATGTGAAAATAAAAACGATTCTTTGGGGCGGGGCGTAATTCCCCACCGGCAGTCAAAGTCTGCGAAAGGCGTGAGCCTCCGAACGGGTGAAATTCCCGTACCGACGGTACAGTCCGGAAAGGAAAAGAATGTTTCTTAAAATTTGCCGCGATTCTGCGTGCAGATGGAAAAAACAAGCCCCGTTCTTCGGAACGGGTTTTTTCTTTAAGCCCCTTGAAAATAAATTTTTCGAGGTGTTTTTTATGAAGGAAAAGGTATTGCGTTCTTCCGCCGTCAGGGCGGAAACCGCCGCGGACGCGGCGCAGGACCAAGCGGCGCAGGATCAAGCGGTGCAGGAACAAGCGGTGCAGGGAAACGTGACGGCAGGCGAGAAAAAAGCGGCGAAGAAAAAGTTTTTTGCGGCGACGACGATCGCGAAACTTGCGATGCTCTCGGCATTGGCGTTTGCGGTCACGTTTTTGGAATTTCCCGTTTTTCCGCCCGCGTCCTTTCTGAAACTGGATTTTGCGAACGTTTTCGTGCTGATCGGCGGGTTTATGTACGGGCCTGTCGCGGCAGTCATCATCAGCCTGATCAAGGAATGCCTGTGCCTTTTGAAGTCGTCGACGGGCGGCGTGGGCGAGCTTGCGAACTTTATCGTGACGTTCAGTTTTGTCATCGTGCCGACGCTCGTGTATCGCTTTAAGAAGGGATTGCCCACGGTGGCACTGACTTTGGCGATCGGGTGCGTGTTGCAGGTAGCGGCGGGGCTTTTGTCCAACCGTTACATAAACTTTCCTCTGTTTATGGGGGAGGGCGCGCTGGCGGCGTTCGAGGCGCTCTGGTGGTATGTTCTGTTGTTCAACCTGATCAAGGGCGTGGCGGTCGGACTGGTAACCGTTCTTTTGTACAAAAGGATTTCCTGGCTTTTGAACAAATTTTAAGCAAAAACCGCCCGCTATGCGGGCATTTTTGCGAAGATGCGGCCTTTTGCGCAGAAAATGCGGGCAGTATTTGCGTTTTAATTGCAAAATCGGGCGTTCTATATTATAATGTAAGAGGTGTAGAAGATACGCCTCTTTTGTTTTTAAAAACCGCGCCGCCGCGCGAAACATTCGCGCGGCGGCGCGTCGGAGCGGGATATGGTCACGAAAAGTGCGGAGCAGACGATGGCGTTTGCGGAGGAATATGCGAAAGGGCTGAAAAAGGGTGACGTGGTGTTGCTGCGCGGCGAGATGGGCGCGGGGAAGACGGTGTTCGTGAAGGGCATCGCGCGCGCATTGGGGATCGCGGAGGAGATCACGAGCCCGACGTACGCGTATATGAACGACTATGGCGGGAAACTGTATCATTACGATTGTTACCGTTTATCGTGCGGCGCGCAGGCGGAAGCGCTGGGGCTATGCGATTATTTTTATGCGGACGGGATCTGCGTCATCGAGTGGGCGGAAAACATCGGGGATGTTTTGCCGGACAACTGTAAGAGCGTGGAGATCCGCAAGACGGGTGAAAACGAAAGGGAGATCGTATGCGGTTGAAAAATTATCTGGCGGTGGATACGTCGGGGAAGTACCTGACGGTGATTGCCTGCAAGGGCGGCGTGCGCAAGACGGTATTTGAAGAAGACGGAGCGCTGCAGCATTCGGTGCGGCTGATGTCGGCGGCGGAAGAAGCGCTGGACAACGTGGGGCTGACTCCTGCGGAGTGTGATTTTTTCTGTGCGGTGACGGGGCCGGGCTCGTTTACGGGGATCCGTATCGGCGTATCGGCGGTGAAAGGATTTTGTGCGGCGACGGGAAAACCTGCGCTGGGCAGAACCTCTTTCGATGTGCTCGCATATAATGCAGAAGGCAAAGCGCTCGCGGCGATCCCTGCGGGGCGCGGACACTATTATGTTTGCGGGTTTGCGGAGGATAAGAGCGTCTGTCTGGCGCCCGAGTATGCGGACGAAGCGCGTTTGGAAGCGCTTTCGCGCGAGTTCGGCGTTTATGCGTTCGAAGAATTGCCCGTCCCTTACACGAAAGCGGACGTGGCGCTGGGGCTTATGCGTGCCGCGGAAGGGGCGGACGAGAAAGATTTCGGGCAGATCGGTGCGTTTTATTTAAAGAAGAGCCAGGCGGAAGAAGAGCGGCTGGCGCGCGGGAGCGATTGAGAAGAGGTTGGGGAAAGAGTATGGATTTGCGCAAATGGGCGTATGAAGATATCCGGCAGATCGCACAGCTGGAAAAGGAATGTTTTTCCGATCCGTGGAGTTTTTCCATGCTGGCGGATACGTTTATGAACGGGAACACGGTGACCGTGTGCGCGACGGAAGACGGGAATGTGCTCGGTTACGGCTTTGTTGTCGTGGCGGGGGAGGATGCGGACGTGGCGAACGTGGCGGTCTCGCCCGCGCAGCGGCGCAAAGGCATCGCGCGCAAGATGCTGGAAAGCCTCGTGTCGAAAGCGGGATCGCTGGGCGTGAAGCGGCTGTATCTGGAGGTGCGCGTATCCAACGCGGCGGCGATGGCGCTGTATCTGAAAATGGGTTTTGTGGGGCGGTATGTCCGTCCGCGTTATTACGGTGACGGCGAAGATGCGCTCGTCATGGTCAAGGAGCTCGGTTGAGGAGGGGAAATGCCCGTATCGTCGGTTTCTTACTTACAGGAGGGGGAAGGCAAAGACCTCGTGTTTTTGCACGGTTACCTTTCGAGCAAAGAGAGTTTTTACCATCAGATCGAGTATTTCAAGCAATTTTACCGTGTTACCGCCTTTGATTTTTGGGGAATGGGCAAGAGCCCGGGCCCGGATACGCCGTGGACGGTGGACGATTATGCCTCGCATACCCGCGCGTTTTTGCGCGAGGCGGGCGTGCGAAGAGGGTATCTGATTGCGCATTCGTTCGGCGGCAGGGTGGCGCTCAAACTTTTGTCGGAGCGGGAGCCCATGTTCGAGAAGGCGCTCCTGACGGGGTGTGCGGGGCTTTTGCCCAAGCGCGGCGCAAGGTATGCCCTGCGCGTGAAAAGTTACAGGCTGCTGCGCAGGATCGCGCCGAAACTTGCCGAAAAAAAGTGCGGGTCGGCGGAATACAGGAGCCTTTCGCCCGTCATGCGCGAAAGTTTCAAAAAGATCGTGAACGAAGATCTTGCGCCCTGTGCGGAAAAGGTCGGCGTGCCCGTCTTGTATGTGTTCGGCGACCGCGACACCGCCACGCCTCCCTATATGGCGGAAAAGCTGCACGGCCTTACGCGCGGTTCGGGGCTGGTGTACCTGAAAGGCTGCACGCATTTTTGTTTTTGCGAAAAACCGGGAGAATTCAACGCCGTCGCGCGTGAATTTTTCCGTTGAAATTCTATCGGAAGAGGAAGGCATATGTTTACACTTACGGTTTTCGCCGAGATCATCATTATTGCCGTTGCGGCGGCGCTCCTGTATGCGATGTGTTCGTTTCAGGCGCTCGGCGCCCTGCAACAGGCGGGTTACGACGGTAAAACTTACGCGGCGTGGCTGCGCCGCAAGGGCAACATGGCGCGTTCGCGCTGTACGTTGCTCGCTTTTCTGACCGTGCTGGCGATGCTCGTATGCGGGCTCTGCTTTTCCTTTACGGGGATGTGGTCGGCGTACATCGCGCTGATCCCCGTGCCGCTGTTCGTGGGGTTGTATTGCACCGCGGAGAAAAAAGCGCTCAAAATTCCGCTCGTATCCACGGCGCGCGCAAGCCGCATTTATCTTTTCACCGTTCTGACTTTGGCGGTGTTTGCGTTTGTGCTCGCGTTTGCGGGGTATGCCGCGGCATATTATTCGGGACTGGGCATTTTGGAGGATTTGCGTTACATTCTGCTTGCGGCGCTGCCTCTTTTGCTGCCCTATGTCGTGCGGTTTGCGGGATTTGCGGAAAAGCCGATCTCTTCCGCGCGCAATAAAAAGTATTTGGCGGCGGCGAAAGCGAAGCTGGAAAACAGCCGCTGCGTCAAGATCGGCATCACGGGCAGCTTTGGCAAGACGAGCGTAAAGAATTTTCTTGCGCATCTGCTTTCGGCGCGGTACAGGGTGCTGGCGACGCCCGAATCGTACAACACGCCGCTGGGGATCGCCAAGACGGTGGAAAAAGAAGATCTCGGCTCTTACGATTTCTTTATCGCGGAAATGGGGGCCCGCCGCGAGGGCGACATCGCGCAGCTTTGCGAGCTGGTCAAACCCGACCACTGCATACTGACGGGGATCTGCGAACAGCATTTGGAAACGTTCAAAAGCCTGGACGCGATCGTCCGCGCGAAGGGCGAGATTTTGGAAGGGACGAAAGAGGGCGGTTTTGCGGTGATCGGCGCGGACGAAAACACGGAAAAGCTGTCAAAGTGCGGCGAAAAGCTGAACAAAATTTCGGTGGGAGAGCACGGCGAGTGCGCGGCGCTCGACGTCAAGTGTACGGAGCAGGGGATAACCTTCAAGCTGGCGCTGGGCATATTGCAGACGGAATGCGTTTCGCGGCTTTTGGGAGCGCACAATGCGCAGGACATCGCGTTGGCGGCGGCAATGGCATACAAATTGGGCATGACGAAAGAAGAGATCGCGGAAGGGATCGCTTCGCTCGATTACGTGCCGCACCGTTTGCAGAAAGTGGAGCGCTCGGGCGTGACCATTCTGGACGACGCGTATAACGCAAACATCCGCGGCGCGGCGGCTGCCGTGGAGGTTCTGCGCCTGTTCGGCGGCAGAAAGTTTATCGTGACGCCGGGATTGGTGGAATTGGGCGTTCTGGAAGAAAAGGAAAACGCGGTGCTGGGCGAAAAGCTGGACGGGCTGGACCGCGTGATTCTGGTCGGGGCGACGCTGGTGACGGCGGTCAGAAACAGGTACCTGGCGGCGGGCGGCGATGCGGAGAAACTGACAATCGTTCCG